>DAIOWB010000245.1:0-4204 GCA_036758725.1 Lacibacter sp. | reverse complement strand
CGTTAAATCGTCCCTTTGCCGTTAACTCTATTGCATACCATTGAAAAGCTGAAGCATAATTTGGGTTATACTTTACTATGTTGTCCAGTTCTTTAATAGCAGCAGTACCATTTCCTTCAATGCTGCTTAAATAAATGGCATAGGATGCTCTTACTTCAGCCAGGGATGAATCTAAAACCAAAGCTTTGTTTACAGCAGCTTTTGCTTTTACAGCTATACTATCAAATGGCAAATAACCATTATCAAATAAAATGGTATAAGAATCTGCAATACCGGAATAGGCAAGCGCATAATCAGGATCTTTTTTAATTGCCTTTTCAAAAAACTGAATGGCTGTGTCAAGATTATTTTTTGTTCGTAAATTCTGATGATAACGACCCATAAGATAAAGCTTATACGCTTCTGTATTATGGGTTGAAACTTTATCAATCCGCTTTTTTTCGCCTGCTGTTAGCTTAGCTTTTAAAGATGAAGCAATTTCATTTGAAACCTTTGTTTGAATGCTTAATACTTCACTAAATGGCTCATCATAATTATTGGCCCATATATGATACTCATTTTTACCATCAATTAACTGTGCAGTAATTCTTAACTTATTTCCCCATCGTTGTACACTTCCTTCAAGGATATAAGCCACGTTTAATTCTTTTGCAATCTGCTTAATGTTTTTTTTGCTCCCCTTGTATTGACTAGTAGAAGCAAACGAAGTAATTTTTAAATCAGAAATATTAGCAAGCGATGTAAGTATATCTTCAGTAATACCATCACTCAGGTATTCTTCTCTGGGGTCGTTGCTCAGATTTTTAAAAGGAACTACAGCGATTGATTTATCATCAGTTGACAATCGGAAATAGTTGAAATAAATAACAGAAAATACAATGAGTATCAGGATTACAAAGAATGCTGTAAACTTATATTTATTTCTGAAAACTGCTTTCCCTTTCCCTTTCAGTTTACTTGCCTCAGGCACAGTAAGCCCTTTATTGGTAACAGCAAATATTTCAACATGTTCATTAACGTTTTTAAATTCAAATAACCCTAATGAAGAGGTGCTGATTTCAGGATGATTTTTGACCTCATGAAAAATCAGGTCTGTTATAAGTACAGCTCCGGGCACTGAAAAGGATTCAACTCTTGAAGCTACATTTACGGCATCCCCAAAAATATCCTTGCTTTCTACAATCACATCTCCTAAATGAATTCCTATCCGTAATGGTACAATAGGTTCGGTTGTCATTTGAAGTTGAATATCAATTGAAGCTAATACAGCTGAAACAGCACTTCTGAAAACACAAAAAACACCATCGCCTGCAAAATTTACAATACGTCCATGATGCTTCTTTACTTCTGTTTCAACTACTTTATGAAATTTGTCTTTTAATAGTTTGGCACCTGATTCATCTTGCTGAACAATTGCTGTAAAATTCTGTATGTCGGCAAACAGAATTGCATTTAATTGCCTGGTTTGTGACATAAAAAGTGCTTTCTTCTCTTAAATTTAAGAATTATAAACTGAGTATTTTTTATTTCTTTCCGGTTACTTTGATTTTAACTTTAAATGATTTAATTTTCTTAAACTTCTGGTGCTCAGAAAACTTACCGTTTCCTGTAAACGAAATATTTTTTCATCCCAAAATTTCAAATTATGCAGCACCAATTCCCAATTCCTCTTCCTGCAAGCTTGGCCAGGAGACTGGCAGAAGCTGCTGATGGTTACCGGAACATAAAAGAGGTTTTTTTTGTTGCCGGGTACAAATTTCCACATCCTATTAAAGATTTTTCAACTTTTGAAGAAGCAGAAGCATACCGAATTAAAAAAGGTTTTACCGAAACTGAATATGGTGTTTTTGGACCATATAAAACAACTGATGAACTTGACAATCTTAATTTAATTGGAGCAGAATCTATTAAGAAAATAGAAATGGAGATTTTTTATACCAATGGAAAAACAGAAAAAACAATCCTGCCTGCTTGTATCGATTCAATTTTTTTAAACCTTTCTGCGTTCGACAAATTCGTTTTCCCCTACTATTGCCAGGTTTATGGTGTGGAATATGTAAAAATAATGCGTGATAATTTACTTGCTGAATACAATAAATCTAAAGGCAATTCAACAGTGATGTATATGCTTGCTAAAGACCACTCAATGAAAACAATCATTTCAAAACTTTATGATGGAGAAGAACTTGCGGAATAGCAAGTAGATTTCGAAGATTTGTATTAAATGATTGCTGAATAAAAAATAACCTGAATTGTTTCAGGTTATTTTTATTCTTGAGATAAACGACACATGTTTTTTTATTTACAAATCTGAAGAGATCTGATTTTCCTTATTCTTTAATGTTTTGAATCAACAACTAATCACTTTTTTATTACTTATATTGATATAATGGTTTGTTTTTAAAAATGATTAAAACCTTTCTCATAAACTTATGTTGAAGGAATGCAGCTTCATTCTCATAAATCAGAATATTAGTTTATTATGTTAACCTCATTATTTAAGTAATCAATTTATCTATTTGAATTTGGTGTGGCTGCAGCATCAACAAAGAACAATAGAACCCCGCCCTTATTTAGAAATTTAAATATTTGTAATAATTTTGATTTGAGATGAATACCGCATTTATAAAAACGATCTGTTTTTTCATCATTGCAACTAATCTTCTGTCGTGTAAAGATAAAAACAGTTTCCTCTCACAAGAAGTCATTAATGAAATGAATTTGAAAAGAGGGGAGGTTATTTCCTGCGGCCCATCGCAAAAACAATTTGGTTTCGTTGAATTTAATATTTCATGCAGTGGAAAAGTAAAAGATGATTTTAATCTTGCCATCATGCTGTTGCATTCATTTGAATATGATGAAGCAGAAAAAATGTTTGCAAATATTATTGATGAAGAACCTGACTGTGCAATGGCTTATTGGGGAGTAGCCATGAGTAATTTTCACCCCCTCTGGACTCCACCCACAGAAACCGAACTGAAGAAAGGAGCTAAAGCAATTGAAATAGCAAAATCTATTTCTCAAAAAACAAAAAGAGAAACAGATTATATTGATGCCATTGGATTATTTTATAAAGACTGGGATAAAGTGGATCATCAAAGCCGTTGCATCAATTTTGAAAAAGCAATGGAGAATCTTTATGTAAAATATCCAAACGACAAAGAAGCAGCTATATTTTATGCTTTAGCTTTAAATGCAGCTGTTAATCCTGCTGATAACACTTTTGCTAAACAAAAGAAAGCAGCGTCCATTTTAAATACACTATACCCCGGAGAACCCAATCACCCGGGAATAATTCATTATATCATTCATACTTATGACTATCCTGAACTTGCTGAACTGGCTTTACCTGCAGCACGAAAATACGCTTCTGTTGCACCTTCATCAGCACACGCCCTGCATATGCCTTCACATATTTTTACAAGATTGGGTCTTTGGAGTGAATGTATAAATTCAAATCTTGAATCCGTTTCTTCTGCACAATGTTATGCGCAGGAAGCTGGTATAAAGGGCCACTGGGATGAGGATCTTCATGGCATGGATTACCTTGTATATGCTTACCTGCAAAAAGGAGACAATGATCTGGCAAAAAAGCAATGGGAATATTTAAATACAATTAAGGAAGTTTACCCCGTTAATTTTAAAGTTGCCTATGCTTTTGCTGCTATTCCTGCACGTTATGTACTCGAGAACAAACTTTGGAAAGAAGCCGCTGAATTACAGGTTCATCAGCAAAACTTTCCTTGGAAAAATTTTGAGTGGCAAATAGCAATTATTCATTTCACTCGTTTGTTAGGTTCAGTTCATTTAGGAGATATAAATTCAGCCAAAACAGAATTACAGGAATTGAACAGAATTTATAAGAGTTTAAAGGAACAAAAAGATGAGTATAAAGCAAACCAGGTACTTATACAGATAAAAACATCTGAAGCCTGGATATTATACAAAGAAGGTTAAAATGATGAAGCAGTATCACTAATGAGAATTGCTGCCGACATGGAAGATCATACACAAAAACACCCGGTAACTCCCGGTGAAGTACTACCAGCCAGAGAATTACTGGGAGATTTGTTATTAAAATTGAACAAACCCGGAGAAGCTTTAGAAGCCTATGTAGCCAATTTAAAAAAACATCCAAACAGGTTTAATAGTCTCTACGGAGCAGGATTAGCTGTAGAAAGATCTAATGATGCTGAAAAAGCAA
>DAIOWB010000244.1:0-4205 GCA_036758725.1 Lacibacter sp. | reverse complement strand
ATTCAAGGGTGAAAGGCGAAGTGGAAGAAGTGATTGCTACCTTTCAATTCAAAAGCTTTCATGTGTTTCGTCCATCTGTTTTATTGGGCAATAGAAATGAAAAACGTATGGGTGAACGAATTGGCAAAGTGTTGTTTACGGTTTTTTCATTTTTAATTCCATCAAAGTATAAAGGCATACAGGCTGCTGATGTGGCAAAGGCAATGATTAAAGCGGCGAAGGAAGGGAAAGAAGGAACGAGGGTTTATTATTATGAGGATATGAAAAAATCGTAAATTTGAAAAAAGAATTATTATGCCCGAAATGGTTGTAAAAACAAAATCCAAAAAGGAAGAAAAGATTGTAAAAGCTTTTCTTGAAAGTCTTGAAATTGACTACATGACTGAAGCTCAGGAAGAGCAAGCCCTATACAATGCTATGCAAAAGGGCAAGAAAAGTAAACTTCTAAATGCTAAAGAAAAAGATTCATTTCTTAAGAAGATTAAGTCGGCAAAATGAAAACTGCTATCAGGAGGTCTTTTGAAAAAGACACTATAAAACTTTCCATACATATCAGGCAAAAAATTGCTGATCTTATTGAAGATATACATCAAGCAACTGATTTATCAGATATAAATAATTGCAAAAAACTTACCGGTTATAAAAATGCATATCGCATTCGTTTGGGTGATTACAGAATTGGATTTTACTTTAAGGACAATACAGTTGAATTAGTAAGGGTATTACTAAGAAAAGAAATGTACCGGTATTTTCCATGATAGTATTTGCTTGGCTGTTGAGAACTCATAACTACTACTTTCTAAGTCGAAAAACATTAAAATAATACTAGTTGTCTATTTAATTATTTTTCTGAAGTTGGCATCCCCGTCAACATCGAAACAAATTCTTTTGCAAAACATTCTTCTTAAAGACAACAACCATAGTATCTTCTATACCTTATCCACATCCACAATCATCACCACACTTTTAAATTTTGCATGGTTATGTAAATGCACACTTTGTGTTAATATCATCTCTTTACTTTGATGAAGAAGTTGTGCATCCTTTGGCAATTTCAATACCAGTTCCATTAAGTATTGATTTCTTACTCTGTTCACTACTGGCTCTGCAGGACCCACCATGTACTTTCCTAACAATGGTTTCATATTTTCAGCAACCATCATGGCAGCAGCTTCCACCACTTCTTTAAACTTATGTTTAAATGTGAGCTGAATGATTCTTGTAAAAGGTGGATAACCAAACTGCCGCCTGCCCTGTATCTCTTCTGCAAAAAAAGATTTGTAATCATGTGCCACTACATACTTCAACACAGGATGATTGGTATTTGCAACCTGGATCATTACTTTTCCCAATGCATCTTTTCTTCCGGCTCTGCCGCTTACCTGCTCCATTAATTGAAAGCCCCGTTCATTAACACGGAAATCAGCAAAGCTTAATAAACTATCTGCATCCAAAATGCCAACAAGATTTACATGTTCAAAATCCAAACCCTTTACCACCATCTGTGTTCCTACCAGTACATCTATTCGTTGCTGTTCAAAATTCTGAATAAGTTGATCATGTGCGGTTTTTCCACTAACCGTATCATAATCCATCCTTGCAATTTTTGCATGCGGAATCAATTCCTGCAATTGCTCTTCCACTTTTTCAGTACCAAAATTCAACTGCATAAAATCATGACTGCCGCAGGCTTCACAGGTTGTAAATGTTGGATACACTGTTCCGCAATAATGACATTGCAGTTTGTTTTTGAATTTGTGAAAGGTTAAACTCACATCACAATACCTGCAATGCGGTATCCAGCCGCATGCTTTACAAACCTGGTGGGGTGTATAGCCTCTCCTGTTCTGAAATAAGATGACCTGTTTATGTTGTTTCAACGATTCTTCAATGGCTTTTTGTAAAACCGGAGCAATCATTACTTTTTCTTTTGTTTGTTTAAAGAGTGGTTTTGTATCTATCAATTCAATAACGGGCAATTCACCTTCACCATAACGTTCATTTAATTCAACCAATCCATATTTTTCAGTTTGTGTATTGTAATACGTTTCAATACTGGGTGTGCCGCTACCCAACAATACTTTTGCTCCAAAAACATTTGCATAATAAACGGCCGCATCTCTTGCATGATAGCGTGGTGCAGGTTGTTGTTGTTTATAACTGCCATCATGCTCTTCATCACAAACAATTAAACCCAAATCATAAAAAGGAAGAAACAAGCTGCTTCTTGCACCAAGCACCACTTTCATTTCGCCGGTTTTGATCTTGTTCCATATTTCAATACGTTCGTTCTGATTAAATTTGCTATGATAAATACCTATGTATCCGCCAAAATGTTTTTGTAAACGTCTGATGATTTGTGCAGTGAGTGCAATTTCAGGTAAGAGATACAATACCTGTTTACCTCTTTTAATATACTCTTCAATCAATTTAATATAGAGTAGTGTTTTACCACTTCCTGTAACACCATGCAATAAACAAACAGGCTTTGTTTCAAAACTTTTCCTGATTTCACCCAATGCTTTTAACTGATCTTCTGTTAATTCAAAATCAATAGAAATATTTCTAGGTAAATTCTGCAAACGATCAACTGAACGTTTTTCCAGGATCACAATATTTTTTTCAGCCAATCCTTTTAGCTGTGCATCATTGGCACCGCTTTTTTTAAGCAATGCAGTTTTTGTTACTTCACCTTCTGTTTTAATTAAATGCAGATAGCTCAATAATAATTCCATTTGTTTGGGTGCACGGCTCCAGTTGTTGAGCAAATCACTCAACGCATCTTCATTATCATATTGCGGATTGAGCAAAACAAAAGTTTCCTTCTTGGCCGAATAGGTTTCTTTCAACGATTCCCATACAAAACAAACACGTTTATCAATTAAACGTTTTACAACCGGGTATACATGCGATGTATCCAGAATCATTTGCACTTCAGCTAACTTCAATTCTTTACGGATAAGCAATGCTTCAGCCACTAAATATTCATCATGATCCAGTGTTGAAAAATCATCACCTATTTCTTCATTGTACATGAGAATAGTTTCACTGCTCAGTTTAAAATGTGCTGGCAATGCAGCGGCCATTACTTCCCCTTCTGTACATAAATAATAATTCGCAATCCATTCCCATAATTGCAATTGTTGCTCATGAATGATAGGTTCTACATCAAGCACATTTAAAATGCCCTTTGGCTCAAATGCTTCGGGTTTGTTGTTATGTATATTTTTTATTACACCGGCATAACGTTTTTTCCGCAGTTCCACTTCCACTCGTACACCAACTCTTACCTGTTCCTTTAATCGGTCGGGAATACTCCAGGTGTAATTTTTAGGTAGAGCTAGTGGTATAATGACTTCGGCGAAGAAGCCCCCAGCCCCTAAAGGGGAGTTCGACTCCGCTGATTTAATAGCTTTATTATAATCATCGTTAAAAAAATCCATGAATTAATAAAATTAGTGAAGATAGATTATATAAGTCTGCTGTATTTGCTCCCCTTCAGGGTTTGGGGGCATTACCCCCTTTAGGGGGTTGGGGGGCTTGCAACCCAGCTTGCTTTGTATTCAATCAACTTCTTCTCCATTAAATCATATACTTTTTGTTTCAGTTGTTCTGCATCAAAAGGAGAATACCCTTCGGGAGAAATTTCTTCAAGATAAACGGTTCTTAATTTACCCGGACTCAAATCAAAAAGACTTTTCCAGTGCATACGGTTTACTCCATCTAAAAACAAAAGAGGCTTAATGGGTGTTTGTGTTTCAATGGCTAAACGAAAAGCACCATCATAAAAATTAATTAATGGTTTATCCGTCATATTAAAAGTTCCTTCCGGTGCAATAAAAATTGATATTTCTTTATTTAAAACTGATTTAAGAATCTTTAAACTCTTAGCCCTGTTTTCTGCACTTCCTCTTAATACAGGTACTACAGCTGCATTATAAATAATTCCGAACACAGGAACTTTTCCTGTTTCTGCTTTTCCTAAAATGCGTAATGGACTACGGATGGCTTTTAACATCTGCGGAATATCCATATACGAATTATGATTACTTACAAAAATATAAGGCTGATGTTTTTTCATCTCCTCTTCTACAATTCGTATATGATAAATACCAATTAAGAACAACCATACATCGGCCCACCAATGAGCAATCTTCATTACCGTATTGCCACCTTTAATTTTTCCAAAGAGAGAACCAATAATA
>DAIOWB010000243.1:0-4206 GCA_036758725.1 Lacibacter sp. | reverse complement strand
ATACTGGAAGGTTTATTTGTTGGCGCAATCTCTGCATACTTTAATTTTATTTTCCAGGAAAAATACCCGGGCATTATTTCTCATGCAGTATTACTCACCTTTGCCGTTGCAGCAAGTATGTACCTGTTATATTCTTTACGCATTATCAAAGTAACAGAACGTTTCCGCTCTATCCTGTTTGTAGCTACTGCAAGTATTGCCTTTTTTTATTTACTTACATGGATACTGAGTTTCTTTGGAATTCATTTTGCTTTTTTATCATCATCCAACGGCTCTACGTTTGGAATCATCTTTTCACTGGCAGTTATTGCTATTGCAGCACTTAATTTAATACTTGATTTTGATATGATTGAAAAAGGCAGTGAAATGGGTGCACCCAAGTATATGGAATGGTATGGTGCGTTTGGCTTACTGGTAACATTAGTTTGGTTATACCTGGAAATCTTGCGTTTACTGGCAAAGATGAACAGCCGTAAATAACCTCGTTTCAAATAGTTAAAACAGAAGAAGCCCCCGGTAAACCGGGGGCTTCTTATTGAATAGCTTATATAAAATTATAAATTCTTAAATGAGTTGAAAATTTTATTTGCTGTTGTTTCAAAAGCATCCCGTTCATCTTCTTTACTTACATAAGTTAAAACAAAACCTTTTCCGTTTGAAATTGCAAACAACTGTTTTATCTGTATCTCATAAGTCATATCACCATACTTTCCTTTATAAATAATCTGATAGGCTTTTGCCCCGTTGCGGTTAAAATACATTGCCGATACTTCTCTGTAACCTTTTACCAGATCTTTTACACCATCCATATTAGCTTTTACATATTCTTCAATGGTCATTGAATTTTTCAGTTCTTCAATTTGCAGGTTAATATTTTGTTTGAAATTATCTTTATCGCCTTCTGATGGTGATGTAATCTGTATAATAGCACTTTCCGTTTTGTCTTCAAACTTCCACTCGGGAGGATAACCAATGCTAAACCTTCCCTGTGGATCTACATATTTTTTTAACTCCCCACTGGTTGTGGTACCGCCTGTATTGGTATTTGTTACCGGAGGATTGTTAGGTTTATTTGTACTCCCTGTATTTGGTTCGTTTACAGGAATTCTTGCCTGCGACCAGCTATTTATAAAAATTGTAATAAATACAAGGGTGACGATTATCTTTTTCATGTATTCCTTTTTGGGGTAAAGTTGATTAATTCAACAAAATTGAAATGAACAATATAATATCTTTTGGTTCTATAAATTTACAAACTTGTTTTTCACAAATCAATGAAAATAATGTTATAACCTGAAAAATACCTTCCAATACGGATGATTTTACCCGATTTTTCCGGGTATTTGAAGAGATTACAGAAAAGTTTTAGTTTTGAGCCATCTTATTTTCAGGCATATGAAGTTTTAAGTCGTTATTAAAGACCACTCTCACATGAAAGTTGAAACCATTTCTTCAACTTCTGTTTACTTTTTACATTTAACTGAATTTCATGACGACTAATAAAACCAGCCAAACCAAACTCTCTTATTTCTATCAAACTTTTAAACAGTCCTTAAAAGGCGAAGAACAGGATTATACAACAGGAAGCATTCGTAAAGCTGTTTTTCTGTTGGCCATTCCTATGATTCTTGAATTAAGTCTTGAAAGTGTTTTTGCAGTTGTAGATATGTTTTTTGTAGGCAAGTTGGGCCAAAATGCCATTGCAACAGTTGGCTTAACTGAATCGGTTATAACCATAGTTTATTCGGTTGCTATTGGTTTAAGTACAGCAGCCACAGCAGTAGTAGCAAGGCGCATAGGCGAAAAAAATCCCGAAGCTGCTGCACATGCAGGTGCTCAATCACTTCTTATTGCTGTTCTTGTAACAATTGTATTCAGCATTGCAGGAATCATTTTTGCAGCTGATATATTACGGTTAATGGGAGCACATAAAGATGTTGTAAAAGAAGGAGCCATCTTTACTCAAATTATGCTGGGTGGAAGTATAGCCATTATTCTTTTATTTTTAATTAATGGAATTTTCAGAGGTGCAGGTGATGCGGCAATGGCAATGAAGAGTTTGTGGTTGGCCAGTATCATCAACATTATTTTATGCCCCATCTTCATCCATTTTTTTGGATTAAAAGGGGCAGCTATTGCAACAGTGATTGGAAGAAGCAGTGGTGTACTCTATCAATGCTGGCATTTGGTAAAAGGAGACGGCATCATCAAAATGACTGCCCGCCATTTTAAAATTGATACTCACTTAATAAAATCCATTATCACTATTGCTTGGCCGGCAACTCTTCAGTTTGTAATTGCCAGTGGCAGCTGGATTGTTTTAGCCAGGCTTGTTGCAGAAACCGGCGGCACAACAGCATCAGCAGGCTATCAGATTGCAATACGCAATGTTGTATTTTTTATTTTACCTGCGTGGGGGCTAAGTAATGCTGCTGCTACTCTGGTTGGTCAAAACCTAGGTGCCAAACAAATTCAAAGAGCAGAGCAAAGTGTGTTGCTTACAGCAAAGTACAATGCCATTTTTATGAGTTTTGTGATGTTGTTATTTCTTTTCTTCCCAACTCCTATCATCAGCATTTTTACACAAGACCCTGCAGTGATTGCTTACGGAACAAAATCGTTACAGATTTTTGGAGCCGGTTATATTTTTTACGGCATTGGGATGGTTATGACACAGGCTTTGAATGGTGCAGGCGATACAAGAACGCCAACCATTATTAATTTTATTTGCTTCTGGTTGTTTCAAATTCCGCTGGCATACTTTCTTGCACTTGGTTTAAATTGGAAAACAACCGGTGTGTTTCTTGCAATTCCTATTGCTGAAACATTAATAGCCTTGTTGGCCTGGTACTATTTTAAAAAGGGAAAGTGGAAAGAAGTGCAAGTTTAAAATCAAAACCACTTAAGTCATGAGGTTAAATAAGCATTTTGCATTTATAACGGGAGTAAATTTAGTGAACTCTTTATTTTAATGCATTTGTTTCTTTATTGAGCAACTCCTTTTTTTGTAACAATTGTTCAAGTAAGATGAGTTGATTTTTTGCCCGGTTGTAATTATGTAAAGGATATTTTGCCCCGTAGTATACATCCTCATTTATATAATCAGTTAAAAAACGGATGGCCTGCATATACATCATAAACTGGCCGGCAAAGAAAAAAGATTTTTTTTCTGTTTCTGTAAGTTCATCTTTCATTTCACTTAAGTAGCCATCAACTATTGAGTAATAGAATTCTTCTCTGACAATTATTTTACTGAAATCTGTTTCTTCCTCACTTACAGGCGAAAGATAGGTTCGCATCATATCACCTACATCACTTATAAAATAGCCGGGCATCACAGTATCTAAATCAATTACACAAAGTCCCTCATCTTTATTATTAAACAATACGTTACTGATCTTTGTGTCGTGATGGGTAACTCTTAATTTAAAAGCAGGGTTATGAATAATTTGCTGATATTCATTTTCGATAGATGAATAAGCAAGTACCTGTTGAATCAGCTCCTTTGATTCATTGATGCGTTGTTTGTTTCCATTTAATAAAGCTTCTTGAAATTGTTGGTAGCGTAACGATAAATCATGAAAAGATGGAAGTGTGATTTTTATTTGATGAATACTAATACCGCTGAGCAATTTTGTAAACTTTCCAAACTGCCTGGCTGCTTCATATGCCTGTTCTTTTGTTTCAACCACATCTATAGTATGAGAACCGTAAATAAAAGGGAACATCCTGTAATAGCCTTCACCTTTTATATGCACAAGTGTACTTCCATCTGTTGCGGGCAATGCTGAAGTAAATAAGTATACTGGATGATGCTGCTTAAGATATTCATCAATCAACTGCAGATTAAATGCAATGTCTTCAGGTCTTTTAAAAACCTGTTGGTTGATTTGCTGTAAAATAAATTGCTTGCCATTAGCTGTTAACTTCCATGTATGATGAATTAAACCACTTCCAATTGTTTCAGTTTGCAGTGCATCATCTTTTATTCCGTAGTGAGATAGCACGTTTTGCAGTAATTGCATTGGGATTACAATTAATAATCGTTATTCAAAGCAAAAACGGGTTTCCGATACATCCATTGTCCGCCTGTAAAATCAGGGAACTCTACTGTTTCATTTCCTTTTTCAATGGAGATTTCACTCAGTGGTGTAATTGCACTCCATGCTGCTGCATCATATACATCCATTTGTGTGGCTGTTCTTC
>DAIOWB010000242.1:0-4319 GCA_036758725.1 Lacibacter sp. | reverse complement strand
ATTTATTCAATAGTAAGTTATAGTGATGTAGATGTGTTTATGATGGATGATCGTTGGTGGCGCAGTGCCGATAGAATGAAAGATACTGTTGATGGCAAACCCAATCCTGATAAACAGATGTGGGGTAAAGTACAAATGGAGTGGTTAAAGAATTCATTATTGCACAGTTCAGCTCCTTTTAAAATCATTGCAACAGGTAGCCAGGTGCTTAACCCTGTATCTCCATATGACAAGCTACTTAACTGTCCTGTTGAATATGATGAACTCATGAATTTTTTAAAAAGTAATAATATTAGTGGTGTATTATTTTTAACAGGCGACAGGCATCATAGTGAAATCATAAAAGTAGAAAGAACGGGAACCTATCCTTTGTATGATGTTACAGCATCGCCATTAACAGCAGGAACACATTCATTTGGCGGCCCCGAAAAAAATAATCCATATCGCATATTTGGTTTAGATCAGAAACAGAACTATACAAAATTCAGTTTTAGTGGTGCAAGAAATCAACGAAAACTCACAGTTGAATTTTTTGGAGTTAAAGGAGAAAAGTTGGGTGAATGGATTGTGAATGAAAATGAATTGAAAATAAAAAAGTAGTTGAAGGTTAAAAAGTTGAAAGTTTAAAGTTCTTAAGTGCATGAATGATGAATACGTGGAAAATGTTTCTTTAAATGATCTTATAACGTTAAACTTTTAACAAACAAAACAAGAGAACAATGACCATCAGTTTTAAATACAATCGTAAAAAAGTAATACATGCACTGCGTTATCATTTTATTTCAAAAAAAGAAATTCGCATTCTCATTATACTTGTAAATGTATTTGCCTTGTTTGCTGCGGCCATGTTCTTCTGGAAAAAAATTACACCCGTTGCTTTTTTACTCAGTTCATTTTTATGGTTTTGTTTAATGGTTGCTTTATGGTACATCTTACCTCTTACAGTTTATAACCGGGCTAAAACGTTTAAAGATTCTTTCACCCTTAGTTTCATGGATGCTTATATGCATATTGAAAATGCAAGCGGAAGTAAAGACTGGAATTACAATTCCTTCAAATACTTTCTAGAAACACCCAATTTCTTTCATTTGTATGTTGATGAGCGATCTTTCTTTTTAATACCTAAAGAAGCTTTTTCTGACAGTGATCAAATTCATGAAGCAAGAGTATTTCTCAAAAGCAAAATTTCAAAGAAATAAAAGATGATTAAATTATTTGAGATTTAAAAAAATAAAAGGAAAATAGATTTTTTTAATAAAATCGAACAGTAATGCAACTGCTTGGGTTTATTTATAATCAATAGAGGTGTTTGAATAAGAAATAAGTTGAGATTTTTGTAGAATAAATTCTACGCTACCTTAATATTTTAAACGAAAAATATTAATTTAAATAACTAATATTGCAGGTTTAAATTTCTATTTAGAGATTGAAAAATCTGAAAATTCAATTCTATAAAAAAACTATTATGAAAAAATTGAGTAGAACCTCAGTAAAATTCCTTCTGAGTGTATTTTGTTTATTATTATCAACTACTTTCTACGCACAAACTCCTGGTTTAATTGTAAGAGATGGTACTGGAGTAATTCCCCCTGCAGCTAAATCAAGTGTATTAGATCCTAACCAGGATGGTTACACATCTGCAACAACAGCTGGCTTTAGTGGTATTGATGTAGGTGTTGTTAGTGAAATTCCATATAAGCCCGTTCCCCCTTTATTTCCTGAACCTACTGCAGATTTGCGCCGGGGTGCAACCAGTTTCTTTTCAGAGATAGTAAGAACAGCCGATGGTTCGGGGTTTTATATGTTTTATGATGCAGCAAATAACCGCATTTTAATGCGTTTACGTATCAGTGCAATCATGTCTGGTTCAAAAGGCTATAGTGCATTGATAGATATGGATAATAAATTTGGCGCAACAGGCCCGGCCGCCGATCCAACATACCAGGCCCAAACAACAGGAACTAATGGAAACCCCGGTTTTGAATACGAAGTGGTTTATGAAACCAATTTTCGTATTTCGGTTTATGATGTAAATAATTCATGTGGTACTGCACCAAATCCGGTTTGGTCAATTGATTTAACCAATGCCACTAATTCAGGATATGCTCAAACTTCCGTAGCAGTTACAACAGATGGTGGTAATGCAGATTATTTTTATGATTGGTGGGTTCCTACCAGTGCTTTTACAGGTACAGCTGGTGCAATAACTTCAACAACTCCTTTGAGAATACAAACAACAACAGTTATGTCACCCCAAGGTGCAATCTGTGGACCAAAAAGTGATTTGTATAGTGATGATACACAGTTTGGAACTCCTCAATCTCAATATGAAGCTACGGTGCAGGCACAGCCAACATTTTCATTAACAGATATGACAAGCGGCGGAACAGGAATTGGGTCGGTATGTACAGCTGCGCCAACTGTTACCAGTCCAATTGCAAGTTCAGCAACATCTATTTCTGGTACCTGGACAAAAGCAAGCTATAGTTCATTAACCTCTGCAACAATAACAGTGTATAAAAACGGAATAGCAATAGGTACAACTACTGCAACAAGCGGTGGCACCTGGACTCTTACTAGTATTACTGTTGCAAATAATGATGTCATTACAGCCAAAGCACAAGCAACAGGCGAATCACAATGTTTATCTTCTAATTCAGTTTTAATATTAAGTTGTACTCCTGCTACATCAAGCATTTGTCCTACTGTTACATGTTTTACAGATAAAGGGGCAGAAGGAACAGGAATAGTTGGTGCTACACTAAGAATTTACAGGTTCTTAAGTACCGGAGTAACGGTAGATTTTACTTTGGTTATACCAGCAGGTGGTACATGGGGTTGGGCGGCAGCCGGTAGTACTGGAAACGCAACCAACGTGTGTAATACAGGATCAAAAGATTTATTAGATGGTACCTATTTTGTTACACAGCAGGAACCAGGTAAATGTGAATCAGCTTGTATAACACCATATTGCGTAACCTCAGCAGGTACAACAGCCACTCCTGTAATAACAACCGACCCTGTATTTACGGGAACATCTGCAATTGCTGGTACGGCTGTTTCAGGCTCAACGGTAAGGTTATATTTAAATAGTGTTCTTCAAGCTACGGCTACTGCTACCGGTGGGAACTTTTCATTTCCAATCAGTAGCTATTACCCACAATTAGGCGATGTGTTTACAGTTTCTGCACAAAGTGCCGGACAATGTATTTCAGTGCCTTCTGCTACAAAAACGGTGGTATGCTTTATTTCTGCTCCAATTATAAATGCAAATACTTCTTTTCAGGTGGGAGTAGGTACACAACTTTCAGGATTATCTTCTGAAGCGGCCGGAACAACAGTTACAATTTATAATGGATCTAATACTGTTATTGGAACAACAACCGTGGCTGCAAATGGAACATGGACTTTAAGTTCACCAACCGTTGCTGCTGCAACAACATATTATGCACGTCATACAGGGACTGCTTGTGGTACAAGTGGGGCTTCAGCAACAGTTTCGGCACTTACGTTAACAGCATCTTCCAGATGCGGAACAATTACAGGCCCTGTTACTGAAGCCGCTGGTTCTGTTAGTGGAACATTAGGAACTGCTGTTGCATCAACTACTGTCAATCTGTATATTGATGGTACTTTAATTGGAACTACAACTACATCTACAACAGCATGGGGTCCAATTACAGTAAATACAACTTACCTCAATAAAATTTATCCTGGTGGGGTGTTGAGTATAGGAATTTCTACTGCAACAACTATGGAATTTATTTGTCCATCTACAGTTACTGTAAGTTGTGTGCCACCAGCAACACCTGTAATTTCTTTATTGAGTGGATCTCCCGGGCCAACTCCGGGAACCGTTTCTTATACAATTACAAATAGCCAGGTTGGAGTTTTATATACGTTAGAAGATAATATAACAGGTACTTATCCAACACAAACAGTGGAAATTGATCGTAGCTCTTCACAATTTGGTAATGGAGGAAACCTTACTCTTACATCAACAGTATTTTCGGAAGCAGGTAATTATAATTTAAAAATTTCAGCACTAAAATTAACTGGCCTGGGCTGTAATGTTTCTACAACTCTTAGTAGTGTAGCTCCATTAAATAATACTTCAGCCATTAATGATGAGAACAGCACCTGGCAGGATATAAATGTGAGTGGAGGGGTAGTAACAAATGATTATGATGCGGAAAACAACACTCAAACATTTGGCAGTTTTCTGTCACAGAACTTAGCAGGGACCATTACAACCGGAGCCACCTTAAGCGGTGTAGATAAAACAGGAGCAACTATAGCTAACGCAGGCACACTGAGTT
>DAIOWB010000241.1:0-4325 GCA_036758725.1 Lacibacter sp. | reverse complement strand
AACTGAACATGAAAGGGTGTTGTAATTTCAACGGTTGCTCCCGGTAATAATGGTTGAGGTAAAAGAACTTTTATAATATCTATATGCTGTGGATGGTCTTCTGTTTTTGCAAGTATTGAATTAACCCTGAAATCTAATCGATTGATGTAACCTCTGTCTTCTTTATTTGAAAAATAAAAATCAGTTCTCCCGTTTTCCAATAACTGATCACTAAATGCTGTTTTATCAGTACGGTAAGCATTGGGCCACAAATGAAACCATATAAACGTTAATGTATCGGGTGAATGATTGATGTATTCAATTTTTTCAAATGCATCCAGGCTGTGCTCTTTATCATTCAATTTAACATCTATTTTGAAATTTACCTGTTGCTGCCAGTACATGTTTTGAGTGGTGCCGGAAAATGAAATAAATAATTGAATAAAAAGTATGTAATATTTCAAGGATTGTGTTTTATTAAAATTAAAAGCTTGCATTAAGGAATTAATAATTTTATAGGTGAAGATAATTTCTATCTGCCTTTTCCTAAAAAAATCAACCTTATTGTATGGATCATTATTTTTATATCAAGTCCCAATGATATATTTTCAATATATACCAAATCATACTTGCTACGCTCAATCATTTCGTCTACATTTTCTGCATAGCCAAATTTTACCATTCCCCAGGAAGTAAGCCCGGGTTTTACTTTAAGCAAAAATCGGTAATACGGCGCTTTTTCAATAATCTGATCTATATAGTATCTACGTTCGGGCCTGGGGCCAACAAGACTCATTTCTCCTATAAAAATATTCCATAATTGCGGAAGTTCATCCAATCGCCATTTTCGCATAGTCTTTCCCCATTTGGTAATCCGGATATCTGTTTCTGATGATAACGCAGGGCCATTTGTTTCTGCATCTATAAACATAGAACGAAACTTATGTATAAAAAATTTCTTTCCTTTTAGCCCTATTCTTTCCTGCGAATAAAAAACCGGTCCTTTTGATGAAAGTTTTACTCGTATTGCAACAATGATGAACAACGGTGATAAAAGAATCATAGCAAATAGAGAAAAAAGGATATCAATTAAGCGTTTAATATTTTGTTGCCATTCACTCATCATGTCTGTATGCAAATCAATCAACAAAGCTCCCAACACGTTGCTTGTACGCACTGAACCTGAAAGAATATCAATAGTATTAGGAAGCAGCTTAATTGTTACATCCTGTTCACTTAGCATGCTGAGTGTTTGCTCAAGCGATTGGCTTTCGTTTTCTTCAGTTGCAATCAATACTTGTTCAATATTATTTTTATGAATTACTGTTGATAAATCTTTTAGTGTACCCAGAGGGTTAAGGTATTTACTCAATCCATTTGCAGAGGGTTCGTTAGGGTATAAAAAACCAGTAAAATAAAAACCTTTTGTTTCTTCAGAACTTTTAATGTCTTTATAAAGTTGTATTGCATTTTTTTTTGAACCAATGATGAGCGTATTAATCTGAACTTTACCCTTGAGGAACTGATGCTTAATCCAATTCAATATCAACCATCTGAAAAGCCAGGTTATGCCAAACTGCAAGCCAAATAACAAGAGGGCTTCTTTATAATAGAAAATATAGGAATCAATTTTGTCATCAAGTAAAACGGCAAAGAACAAGATTAAACAACCTAAAATAATGCTGAAAAAAGTAGTGGTTAATTCCTGAAGCCTTGATTTATTATACAAATTTTTATAACTACCGAATAAATGGTAGAGGATTAACCAGAAAAAAGGGATAATGATTATGCCAATAAAAAATGTTGTATCTAATTCCTGTGAAAACAAAGTACTGGTTTCGCCAAGAATCATTCTGCGTAATAAGTAAAACAAACCCCATGACAGCGTAGCCGCCAACCAATCTGCAAAAACATACCAGCCAATTTTTAATCGGGATGATAATATCATAAGGTTACATTACATGAGTTCTTTGAATTTTCTGTAGAATTTGGTGTGCAGTATCCATTGCACGCAATCCATCAAATTCAGAAACTGGTACGGGTTTGTTTTCAAGAATTGCATCTCTGAACATTTCCAGTTCCAATTTTATGGCATTCACATCTTTTATTGCCGGATTTGTAATAGAAATAGTTTTTACGCCTTCTTTTGTTTCGATATCAAAATCAAATGCATTGTTCTCATCCTGTGTTTTCATTTTAATAATTTCTGCCTTCTTCTCAAGAAAATCTATTCCGATATATGCATCTCTTTGAAAAAGTCTTATTTTCCTCATCTTCTTCATACTTATTCTGCTGCTGGTTAAATTAGCAACACAACCATTGTCAAATTCTATTCGAACGTTAGCAATATCAGGTGTGTCGGTCATAACAGATACACCATTAGCATAAACATTCTTCACATCGCTCTTAACAAGGCTGAGTATGATGTCTATGTCATGAATCATCAAATCAAGAATCACACTTACTTCTGTTCCTCTCGGATTAAATTGAGATAAACGATGTACTTCAATAAACATCGGGTTTAACGGAATATCTTTAATTGCAAGAAAAGCCGGATTAAATCGTTCTACATGTCCTACCTGAAATTTTATGTTTGCTTCTTTTATCAGTTTTACTAATTCATGGGCTTCATCCATGGTATTACACATCGGCTTTTCAACAAAGACGTGTTTACCCATTTTTACAGCCAGCTTGCATAATTCAAAATGTACATTCGTGGGAGCAACAATATCTGCAGCATCACAAAGGGCCATTAACTCTTCAGCACTGCTAAATCTTGTTAGTTGATATTTTTCTGATACAGATTTGGCAGTTCGTTCATTGGGATCATAAAATCCTATCAATTCAACACCTTCAATTTCTTTCCAGTTATTAAGATGAAATTTTCCAAGATGACCGGTTCCAAATATGGCTATTTTGAGCATCAATAAATATTAAGTAAGCAAATATAACCAAGGCAGTTACAAGAAATTAAGGAAAGCAAAAAAGCCTGGCTAAAATGCCAGGCTTTTTGCGGACCGGACGGGACTCGAACCCGCGACCTCCGCCGTGACAGGGCGGCATTCTAACCAACTGAACTACCGATCCTTATCCCTTTTTTGGGACGGCAAAGATAGGGTCTTTTGCCTTTTATATGAAAAACTTTTTTTTGGTAATTTTTTGAAATGGACTGAATGTGTTTTACCTATTCCTGCCTTTTTCAATTGTATATTTGGCGCTCAATTAATTTTTTATGAGTGATCAGCAAAATGTAAACCCCAATCAACTGAATATTGAAATTACTGAAGAAGTAGCTGAAGGTGAATATGCAAATCTTGCTATTATTACCCATAGCCATGCAGAATTTGTAATTGATTTTGTAAATGTAATGCCGGGTACCCCCAAGAGCAAGGTAAAATCAAGGATCATTTTTACTCCACAACATGCTAAACGTTTTATGAAAGCGCTAGCTGAAAATGTACAACGTTTTGAACAGGCTAATGGAAATATCCGTGACCTGGAAGAAATGCAAATCCCATTGAACTTTGGTGGTCCTACTGCTCAGGCTTAATGCCAAATATGATATTCGTTAGTAAGTTCATTTAAAATCGTTAAACGTTAAGCTTACATCTAAATCAATAAATGGGTCATCTATATTCTTATCAGCATTTATTTTCATTTACTAAAAAAATGTTTCTGGCAATTGGTTGCAGTACAGAGCATGCCCATATTGCAACAACAGTTTTATTATCTGCTGATTTAAGAGGCATCGACAGCCATGGTATTGCACGATTGAGTGGCTATGTTCGTTTATGGAAAGCCGGAAGAATTAATACAACACCTAATATTGGCATTATACATGAAACGGCTTCAACTGCTGTAATAGATGGGGATAAAGGTTTGGGTTTAGTTGTTGCACCATTTGCAATGAACATAGCTATTGAAAAAGCAAAAGCTGTTGGAACAGGTTGGGTAAGTGTACAAAACAGCAATCATTTTGGAATTGCAGGATATCATGCAATGATGGCACTGGAACATGAAATGATAGGAATGGCTATGACGAATGCTAGCGCTTTAGTGGCTCCTACTTTTTCAAAAGAAAGAATGCTGGGTACCAATCCCATTGCTGTGGCAGTGCCTGCAGGAAATGAACCGCCTTTTGTTGCTGATTTTGCTACTACAACTGCAGCAAACGGAAAGCTTGAAATTTTACAACGCAAAAATGAAGAGGCTCCTTTAGGTTGGATACAGGATGAAGATGGAAATCCAACAAAGGATTCATCTGCATTAAAAAGTAAGGGTGCATTATTACCTCTTGGAAGCGACAGGGAACATGGAAGCCATAAAGGATATGCAATGGGATCAAT
>DAIOWB010000240.1:0-4347 GCA_036758725.1 Lacibacter sp. | reverse complement strand
TATAAAATTCCAAAGGGAGCAGAAGAAGTATTAGAGCCTTACATTAAAAGCAATATGAAGTTTTTTGTGGTGAAAGTGAATGTAGAAGAACAGGAAAATTTGGGTTTTGAACAATTACGACCGTTGCAGATACGTTTTACTTCGCCAAAGTTTATGTTACCTATCCGTTTAGGAATGGCCAATGCAGATGGGGATCAGGATATGATTGTTTATGCATTTACAAAAAACGGACGAATAGAAAGTACGAACTATCGAACAGTACAAATGCAAACAGGCAAAAACATTCCCCTTTTTGTACAAAAGAATTTCGGTAATTTTTATGCCAATCTTTTTCAACATCAATGGCAAAAAGAAAATCAAAGTGTTTCGTTTATTGAATATGCCTGGGATGTTAGCCCTTCTAATTTTATGAAATGCGATCCTTGTGTAAGCAACCCACCTAACTATGAAGATTTAAAAAAAGCAGGCGTGTGGTGGTTAGGTAAAGATGTGTATGAAGAATATGTAAATGAATACAATAAAGAAAATAACCAAAACGTATTTTTTACCCGGTTACACATCCGTTACAATCGCAAAGCATTTGCACAGGATTTGGTTTTCCAGGAAACACCCAACAAAGAAAATTTCCAATCGAGGTATATAATAACTCATCCTGCAACCGGTAATTTAAAATGCAGTGAAGGACAACAATACCTCAAGCAATTAAAAGAGCGCCGTAAAAAGGAAATGGATATGCTGGTTTACTTAACCGGTAAAAGTTATGAAGATTGGGATGTGGTAATAGCCAATGAAGCCGAATCAATGACTTATGATACTTCCTATCAATCTATTGCAAAGAATTTTAAACCGGCTTCAGTTCATCCCATTGAGAACGGGAAAAATATTTTTCTGGCCTCTATGGCATTGATTAGTCTTATATCTATGATCAGTTTTAGAAGAAAAAAGCAAAATATTGGTTAATGCCTGTAAAAGAGCAGTAGTTTTTTTCTGCTGCTCTTTTTCTTACCCTAACTTTGCCAAAAGTTTTTGACATGAAAAAGTGGGGATTGATTATTACAGTCTTATTCATCGCATTCATTCTGTTTGCTGATAGTGCAGCAGCACAATGTTCTATCTGTACCAAAACTGCTTCGCAATTGGGAGAAAAACCAGCAAAGGCTTTAAATGGTGCAATCATTTATCTCATGTCTACTCCTCTTCTTATTATTGGTTTCATTGGCTGGCGATGGTGGAAAACACAGGGCAAGCATGAACAATAACCATTGATCATTTTCTGTTTCATCAATCAAACGCATCCCGTAACTTGTATGCAATAATCAACGCATATGAGAAAATATTTTCTACTTCTTTTATTATTTCCCATTGTTGCATCAGCACAAAAACTCCCAAGCATTGAAGAAAAAACAAACGGATTAAAAAAGTATGAAGGCTTTTTTAATTTTTATTGGGATGAAAATGCCGGTAAGGTTTGGTTAGAAGTAGATAAGCTGGATACGGAAATTTTATATGTTGTTTCATTACCTGCTGGTTTAGGCTCTAATGATATTGGATTAGACAGAGGATTACTGGGTGATGATCGGGTGGTGAAGTTTAATAAAGTAGGAAGAAAAATATTATTGGTTCAGCCCAATTACGGTTACAGGGCTTTATCAAATGATGCAGCTGAAAAAAGAGCAGTAGAACAATCTTTTGCACAATCAACCATCTGGGGTTTTACAGTTGAAGCCGAAAGCAACGGAAAATTTTTAGTTGATGCAACAGATTTTTTAATGCGTGATGCAATGAAAGTAAGTAATACCATTCGTAGAAACAGGCAGGGCATTTATCAATTAGATAAAAGCAGAAGCTCTATGTATCTGCCACGTACAAAAAACTTTCCATTCAATTCAGAACTGGAAGTAAGTATAACGTTTGTTAATAATGATGGTGAGGTTGGAAATTTTGTACAACCTGTTGCTCCATCAACAGAAGCAATTACAGTTCGCATGCATCATTCATTTGTTCAGCTGCCTGATAATGATTACAAGCCAAGAGTGTTTGATCCACGCAGCAGTTTTATACCCATCTCCTTTTATGATTATGCATCACCTGTAAGTGATCCCATCGAAAAATATTATATCATCCGTCACCGTTTAAAAAAGAAAGATCCGTCAGCTGCAATTAGTGAAGCAGTAAAACCAATAGTTTATTATTTAGATAATGGCACACCCGAACCCATTCGTTCTGCTTTATTAGATGGTGCAAAATGGTGGAACCAGGCTTTTGAAGCAGCAGGATATAAAGATGCCTTCCAGGTAAAAGTATTACCTGACAGTGCCGACCCCATGGACATTCGTTATAACATGATCAATTGGGTGCATCGTTCAACACGTGGATGGAGTTATGGTGCATCTGTTGTTGATCCACGTACAGGAGAAATTATTAAAGGACAGGTTTCATTGGGTTCTTTACGTGTACGACAGGATTATCTCATCTTCTCAGGATTGCTTTCACCTTATGAAACAGGGATACCTGCCAATGATCAAATGTTAAAAGCTGCTTTGGCAAGGTTAAGGCAATTATCTGCACATGAAGTAGGGCATACCATCGGGCTCATGCATAACTATGCAAGCAGTGTAAGCAACCGTGCAAGTGTAATGGATTATCCACATCCGCTCATACACTTAAATGCAAATGGAGAAATGGATTTCTCAAATGTGTATGATGATAAAATAGGTGAATGGGATAAAGTGGCTGTAACATGGGGCTACCAGGATTTTCCTACAACAGTAAATGAACCAACGGCATTAAATGGAATGATGAATGATGCCATAAAAAGAGGATTACAATTCATCAGCGACCGTGATGCAAGAGCACCTGGTGGTTTACATCCTGATGCACATTTGTGGGATAACGGAACCAATGTAACAGATGAATTAAAAGAAGTGATGAAAGTTCGCAGCAAAGCATTGCAACAATTTGGCGAAAAAAATATTGTACCCGGTATGCCTATGGCTATGCTGGAAGATGCATTGGTGCCTGTTTATTTTTATCATCGTTACCAGATAGAAGCAGTTACAAAATTAGTTGGCGGCATGTATTATTCGTATACTGTAAGAGGCGATGGACAAGTGACTACAAAAATGCTGAGTAAAGAACAACAAAGCAAAGCGTTATATGCAGTTATAGATTGTATTGATCCCAAAGTATTGATGATACCTGATAAAATTGCTGCACTCATTCCTCCTCGTCCATCAGGTTATATTTTTTCAAGAGAATTATTCAGAAAACGAACAGGTCTGTCTTTCGATCAGTTATCACCTGCAGAAACAGCAGCCGATCTTCCTTTTTCTTTTTTATTTAACAGTGAACGTTTAAGCCGGATGGTGCAATTTGAAACCAAAGGAGGTTTGGGTTTGCAGGAAATGATTCAAACATTAATTGATAAAACATGGAAGGCCGCAAGAAGAAATGGAATGGAAGGATTAATTCAACAACAAACAGAACAGGTATTGTTAACGTATTTGCTTGCATCATCAGTTGATGAAAACAATTCTTTTGCTGTGAGAAGTGTGTTGCAAAAAGTAATCAGTGATTTGAAAAAGTATATTGAACTGCAAATGAAAACAAGTACTTCAGCAACTTATACCGGCCATTTGCAACTGGCTATTGAACGAATGAAAAATCCCAAAGATGCAAAACCAACATTTCATAAGGAAGCACCACCCGGTGCGCCAATTGGTTGTGATTGGATGAACGAAAATTAAAAAGTAAAAAAATTATAAGCCGGTATGATTCATTGTGCCGGCTTTTTTATTTACAAACTGATAGAGATTGAAATGGCCTTTGGTCATCTCAGTTTCAATTTGAAGTTTCAACAGTTGCTTGCTTACATCTTTCATGCGATGTTGCTGTATTAAGAAATATGCTTTTTCTGCCAGGAGCCAGCTTCTTCGTTCATTTGTTAACTGCAGTTGAATGTATTCATCAATTTGTTGCCACAATTCTTTGATGCCCTTTTTTTCAGTAGCAACTGTTTTTACAACAGCCGTTTTTATTCCTGTAGTTGATGGAGCAAGCATGAGCCCAAGATTTCTTACAAACAAATCTGCATCGGGCCTGTCAGCTTTATTTACAACAAATACATCAGCAATTTCCATCAGGCCTGCTTTCATAGTTTGTACTTCATCACCGGCTTCGGGTACAAGAACAACAACCGTAACGTCAGCCAACCCTGCAATTTCAATTTCACTTTGTCCCACACCAACCGTTTCAACAATTATATAATCAAAAGGAGCAGTTTTACAGAGATCAGTAATTTCTAAAATTTTTGGATGCAATCCGCCCAGTGATCCTCTAGTAGCCAGT
>DAIOWB010000239.1:0-4370 GCA_036758725.1 Lacibacter sp. | reverse complement strand
ACGCTGGAACGATGCAAAGAACAGTGATAAAACGGTGATGATCCGTACAGCAGATGAAGTAACAAAAGCAACATCAAGGCCTTCTTTACCAACAGTTACATGGAAATATAAATGTATCAATACAAGAGATGTGGCATGGGCCGCCAGCACTGCTTTCATTTGGGATGCTGCACGTATTAACTTACCCAGCGGAAAAAAATCGATGGCAGTAAGTGTATATGCAAAAGAAAGTGCTGACAGAAATGACGGGAACGATTGGCGCCGTTCAACGGAATACACTAAAGCCAGTATTGAGTTTTACAGTAATTATTTATTTGAATATCCTTATCCGGCTGCAACAAATGTTGCCGGTATTGTTGGTGGAATGGAATATCCCGGCATTGTTTTTTGCAGTGCACAGGCAACTGAGAGCGGATTATGGGGTGTTACTGATCATGAGTTTGGGCACACCTGGTTCCCCATGATTGTTGGCAGTAATGAACGAAAATATGCATGGATGGATGAAGGGTTTAATACATTCATCAATATACTGTCTGCGGAAGCGTTTAATAAAGGAGAGTATAATGATCCGCCCAATGTAAACGGAATGGCCTCTTATATTTTTGGCGATAAAATGGATGGCTTATTAAATACACCCGAAGTAATTCAGCAAAACAACCTGGGAGTAGCTGCATATTATAAACCGGGTATGATGCTTTATTTATTGCGTACAGAAGTGTTGGGCAAAGAACGGTTTGATATGGCCTTTAGAGAATATGTAAGAAGATGGGCGTTTAAACATCCCACATCATGGGACTTTTTTCATACTATAGAAAATGTTGCAGGTGAAGATTTGAGCTGGTTCTGGAGAAGCTGGGTTCTCAACACCTGGAAGTTTGATGTGAGTGTGAAAGCAGTTGCGGCTGTTCGTGGCAGTTATAAGAACGGAACTAATATTACTATTCAGTTATTGGAAAAAATGCCTCTGCCGGTAACAGTACAAATTACTGATGAAAACGGTGATGTACAACTCATTCAATTACCGGTTGAAGTTTGGCAGCGTGGTGATACATGGACCTTCCCGGTTATGACTAAATCAGAAGTAAAAGAAGTAGTTGTTGATCCTGAAATGAAACTGCCCGATATGAATAATGTAAATAATACCTGGAAAAAATAAGTTGAGATATTATTGAAAAGTCCTGCAAAAGTGCAGGACTTTTTTTATGCTAAATCCTTCAGCGGCATTTCCTCCAATACAATCCGTAAAGACGACTGATCCTTTTTTCCCCACTTTATTAAACGAATCATACCATCTGCCAATTCAATTCCGGTAATATCGCCATCACTGAAACAACAGCAACCTGTATTAAAATAATAAGGTTTCATTTCTTTGTAATTGGTATTTACAAAGTCGTAATCTACCTGTCTGTACCGAAGTTCCTTGTTCAGTTTTAAAATGGAATCTTCATCTTTTCTTTGCCTCGCATCAATCATTTTCCTGTATAGATTTTCAAGCTGTGTGAGTGAAGCAAATACCGGTTGATGTGTATGCCCGGTAATCAGCAGCGGATTATTTTCTTCTTTGCTCCATTCATACATAAAACGGTTATGCGCTGTTTTTAATTCGGTATTGGCAGAAGGTGTGTTGGGATTGAGATGAAGAAAGCTTTGCAAAGGCGCCCAAACTCTGCCAACAAACCAGGCGCTGAACGGATTGCTATCGCTTTGTCCATCGCCCTGGTGACCATGCGTTAAAAAAAGATTCAAATCTTTGTTGTTGAACCGGGCTTTTAAAATAACTGCTTCATAAACTTTTATGCGTTCATGATACATAGAGTACAGTTGAATGGGAGCAAACGGATCATTGTTCCAAAACACATCATGATTACCAAATATTTTAATAAAGCGTTTTTCTTTGAGGAATTTTATTTCAGCAGCAGTTGTGATTTCATTCTTTTTTTTAACCGGCCAGAAAGTATTCTCCCATAACTCTTCACTATCACCCAATGAAATAAAAAAGAAATTGTTTTGATAGTAATAATCCAATGCAGCTAAATAATTCGGTTCTGCCTGTATAAAATCATCACTGCCGTTTTTAGCTCCTTTATGCTGATCGCTGAAAATAATAAACCTGTCTGTTGCAGGATTTAATTCAAGGATTAATCCTTTCTTACCCGGATTTTCAAGAATATGCTCATACAATTTTGTGAGTGCTGTATGTACACGTTCCTGGTTGGGTTTGCTTTCAAATTTATGAGCAAGCCACATAACAGGTTTCAATAAAATCTTTTGCAGGAACCGTCGCATATAAATTACAATCTTGCTAAAATAACTATTTTTCGTTCCTTTGAACCGTATGCTTACAATTATTGAAAATATCAAAAGCTTATATACATCTCATTTTGGAAGTGAACCAACAGAGGTAGAAAAAATTCCACAGAGCGGAAGCGACCGTATTTATTTCAGAGTAAAAGGAAAACAGGATTGTATTGCCACCTGGGGATTGAATAAGAAAGAAAATCAAACCTTTCTGCATTTTTCAAAACACTTTAAAGAAATTGGATGCCCGGTACCTGAAATTTATGCAGTTAATGAAGATGTAACGATTTACCTGCAGGAGGATTTTGGTGATAAATCTTTATTGAATGAACTGGAACAACAGGGAAGTACAGAATATGTATATAATCTTTTTCAAAAAAGTTTATTTCACCTGGCCCATATGCAAATTAAAGGTGATGAGCATTTGAATTATGACTGGTGTATTACTTCCAGAGAATTTGGCAAGCAGGCCATCCTTGCCGATCTGCTTTATTTTAAATATTATTTTCTTGATGCATTGAAGATGCCCTATGATAAAGAATTGCTGATAGATGATTTTGAAGCATTGAGTAATTATTTAACCCATGTAGATCATAAATATTTTATGTTCCGTGATTTTCAAAGCCGGAACGTGATGGTACAGAATGGAGTTATTCATTTTATCGATTACCAGGGAGGAATGAAAGGTGCATTGCAATATGATGTTGCATCGTTATTGTGGCAGGCAAAAGCAGACTTGTCGGACGAATGGAAACAAAGCCTGCTTCATTATTATATGGATTGTGTTGAAAATATTTTACAAAAAAATATTGACCGCATCCGCTTTGTGAGCCAGTACAACGGGTATGTGTTAATTCGTTTGTTACAGGTATTAGGTGCTTATGGTTTCCGTGGTTTGTTTGAAAGGAAAGCTCATTTTTTAACCAGCATTCCCATAGCATTAAAAAACCTGAAATGGTTTTTAAAAAATAAACAGATCGGTATCAGTATGCCGGAATTTGAACGTATACTTTCTTTAATGGTTGATGATGATGTGATACACCGTTTTGAACCCATTAAAGCAACAGCCGATACTCCTTTGGTTGTAAGCATCAATAGCTTTTCCTATAAAACAACAGGCATTCCCAAAGATGAATCGGATAATGGCGGTGGTTTTGTATTTGATTGCAGAGGTATTTTAAACCCGGGGAGAATTGAAGAATATAAAACACAAACCGGAAGAGATAAAGGCGTAAAAGATTTTTTAGAACAACAAACCAAGATGCCGCAGTTTTTAAACAGTGTTTATAATATCATTGATATTACTGTTGAAGATTATATACAAAGAGGATTTGAACGTTTGCAAATCAGTTTTGGATGTACCGGCGGACAGCACCGAAGTGTGTATGCAGCAGATGCCATAGCACGTCATTTAAAAAATAAGTTTGCTGTTAAAACAGAATTAAAACACCTGGTGCAGGATGAAAAGAACTGGATAAATGCCCCTAACCCCTAAAGGGGATTTTAAACCTGCGGATTAAATTAAAAATCAAAAAATTTAAATGAGTTTAATAACGGTTAATAATGAAAACACTCAATACAATCCTTTAGAGGTTGGGGGCATACGTGCAATGATTTTTGCAGCAGGGTTGGGCACAAGGTTTAAACCATGGACCAATGAACATCCAAAAGCATTGGCTTTGGTAAATGGAAAAAGTTTATTGCAACGCAATATTGAATACCTGCAGCAATATGGTATTGTTGATGTTGTTGTGAATGTGCATCATTTTGCTGATCAGATTATTGATGCTGTTGAAAAAAATAAAGGTTGGGGTAGTAACATCCATATCAGTGATGAACGGGATGATGTTTTAGAAACAGGAGGCGGATTATTAAAAGCAAAACATTTTCTTGAAGGAACAGAACCCTTTCTTACTTTGAATGTAGATATTTTAACCAATCTCAACATTCATTCATTGCTTTCATTTCACAGGCAACATCAGCCACTTATTTCATTTGGCGTAAGCAACCGTAAAACATCGAGGAGTTTTGTGTTTAATGATGGAAATAAATTATGTGGCTGGAGCAATGTA
>DAIOWB010000238.1:0-4411 GCA_036758725.1 Lacibacter sp. | reverse complement strand
CCTCCAAAAAAAATGCGCCATAAATATTTTACCGCTGTACTCATAATATGTAAGTATATAAGATGCCGTAATGAAAAAAATCAATAGCTCACAAAGCTAAATTATTCTATGGAGGTTTGGGTAAGAAGAAATCTTAAAATTTGTCTTTAATATACTGACGTATAAATAACTTATACTCTTCAATATCTTTCCTTTGTTTCAGTGTTTCAAGATTACGTTCAGATATAATTAAAAAATTATATTTAGAAGCATTGAGCCAGGGAACAATTTGTTTGGCATTGGTACGTAATTCTTCCATATACCCCAGCGTAACAGTTATATCCGAAAAAGAACCAAGCTCCAGCCAATTCAACTCTTTACCTTGTTCAAATATTTTTATATTAATTGTTTCGCCTGCATGGTTTCCTGCATTATATCGTTGAAATGCAATTTTAGCTTCAGAAACATAAAGTGGGTCAATTTCATCAAAATAAATCATTACTAAAGAGGGATCTGTTGTATTGTACACATAAGCCATTTCAATTTTAACATCCTTAATAGGTTTTATACGTGTACTGTCAGTAGCTGGTTTATTTCCTATGGTTATTTTGCCGGCATTGCTTTTATCCGTCTTTTCATTGCCGGTTTTTTGAATAGGTATTTTTGGCTTGGTAATATTGGCATCGTTCTGAGAAGGTTTGTTTTTAATTGTAATCTTATTAGTTGAGTCTTTTCCAATCTTAGTTTCAATTTTATTTACACTGGGCCCTTCATCAAACGGAATATATACACTGTCTTCTGTCTCCCGTACAATATTGGTTGAAGTAAGATAATCTTCAATTTCTTTTCGTTTGCCCAAAACTTCTTTAATCACTTTTGCTTTTTCACCCATATTTGTGCCGGGGAAATTGCTTTCAATATTTGTAAGCGAAATAATTGCCAAACTATCATTGCGCTGTTTCATGTGGTAAAGCGCTTCTATATAAAGTAGCTGCGGTGTCCAGTATGAATTACCATAAGCAGAATCAGCAAGTTTCTTTTCATTTAAGGCATCTTCAAACTTTCCTTCAATAAATAAGTTGTAAATTTTTTCATAAATAATTGTACGTTCATTGGGCACATTTGATTTAGGGCTTTTGGCATTATTTATTTTTTTTACAAATTCACCTGAGGAATACTTCTGGTTCAACAGATTCTGATAATAAGATGCTTTGCTGGTATTACCGGCTTTTTGATTACAGTAATAGAGTTCAAATAATATTTCTTGTTCATTTTCAAGTCCGCTGAAACGTTGAAGAATCTCTTCAAATACTTCTGCTGCACGGGCATAATCTTCAAACTGGTTTTTATAAATTTGTCCTTGTTCAAATAAGGCTTCTGCAATTTTTTTATTGGAAGCAAGTAATTGTTCTTCAGTTAAAGGAAGATTTTTTTTGAGCCCGTCTGCACTTAAATCATCATCAGGAATAGAAGCAGGATCGGTTACTAAACCAGAATCACTTTTATTACTGATTGGGCTAATTTTCCCAACCATTGCATCTACAGCTACCTGTCTGCGCCAGTTATCAACGTTAGGCCTGTTGCCCCATCGTGCTTTAAATTCACTAAATCCTTTTGATTTCTGGCTTGCATTATAAAAGTACCAGTTGTTGCCTGTGCCGCTGTTGGTAAACAAAGGTGCATTTGTGTTTTGTGTGATGGTTGCTACAGAAGGATTGTATGCTGCAACTTCTTCTTTCAGCCCTCTTTGTTTTCTGAGTTTTCTTGCCAACGATTTCAGATACGCATCCATTTCTTTTTCAGGCATTTTAGCAATGGTTTGTAAGCTATCCTGATCCTTTACAATATTAATTTGCTTTACAAGGTCTTTCAGCAATTGTTGTTTTACCTGTAATTGATTACTGATTGTGGCAATAGAAGCATCATTATAGTTAATGCTGTCATAACAACTGGAGGTAAAAACATAATCTTTCTGTGCAAATGATATGGCTGCCAGTTGTATGTATGATTTGTTTTTAACAGACGGATTCTCTGAAGTATAGGTTACACTTTTTTTATACAGTGTTTTGGCCAGTGCAGTATCTTTTTGCTTGAGAGCCATTTCTGCTGCAGAATAATAAAGAACATCTTCAAAGCCATCAAAACGTTCTTTTTTCGACAGTTTTATTAAATCATCAACTGTTTCCTGTAAAGAATTGCTGCTTGCATCTTTTACCAGCTGGGCTTCATAAATGCGGGCATGGATGTACATCACCGGATCGGTGGTATGTGACTTGGCAAGGTTATAATACTTAGATGCTGATGTTGGTTGATTTAGCCTGGCATACAATTGTGCCAGTAAAAATTCCCAACGGGCAAGTTCTGTTTTATTTGCTGCAGCCGGCAAAGCTTTTTGTAAATAAAACGCAGTACTGTCCCATTGTTCCTGTTTGTAAAAAACATAAGCCTGCACTTCATTCAATTGTGTATGTAATCTTTTTGGGAAAAAAGGATCTTTCTTTATTAAATTAATTAACGTGTATGCTTCTGGAAACAAATCATCTTCAGCATACGTGCGGGCCAGCCATAACAATGCATCATTCCTGCTGGGGGGTTGAGTAAATACTTTACCTATTACATTGGCTTTTTCTTTTGTTCCAATGTTTAACTCGCCATTACTTGATCTTGCATTGGCGCCAACAACAATAGTATATTCATCTTTACCTCTTGGAAAAAAATTATAATTGATAAATTGAAACATGCGGTAAGCAGAATCAAATTTTTGCCAGTAAAAATAACTCTGGCCTATGAGCAAATACAGGTTATCAATATAGCTGTTTCTTAAATCGTGTAAAACAATGCCTGCAGTTGCTTTATACATGATGGAATCCAGCTCTGCCGAATCTGAAGCTGTATTTTCAGTTGAATAATTATAAAAAGGTAACAGTTCTGTATAATCATCCCTGTGACTCAGCTTTGCCCTTTCAATAATGGCATTTAATTTATTTGTGGCATTATAATAGTAGTTGAAATGAGTGGCTGTGCTTTGATAAAGTTTACGGGGAAGCGTAAATTTTTTATCATCTGTTTTCTCAGATCCCAGTATTTTATTCTCGTATTTCTTAGGCTTTACAAGGGGTAAACTAAAGTCAGGCTGAGCTATTGCAGAAATGCAGCCCATGAGCAGTAAAATAAAAAGAAGCGAGTGTTTTCGTAAAATGGTATACTGCATGCAGGCGATGGGTCGTTTTTCTAATAACTCAATAAGGTCAAAAATATTTTAAATCGGGCTAAAAACGGTAAGAATTTATGTTTTAGCTGTTTTTATCCTGTAAATTTAGTCCCTCATTAAACGTATGGCAAAATTATTTGACGCAGATACTACGCTCAAAAGGCTCAGAAACCGCTACAGGCTGGTAGTAATGAACGATGATACCTATGAAGAAGTGGTGACATTTAAATTGTCGAGATTGAGTGTTTATATTACTCTTAGCACCATTTTTGTACTTCTGGTTGGGCTTACTGTGGCATTAATCAGTTTTACTAATTTAAAGTATTATTTGCCCGGTTATGGAACTCAAAGCCAGCGAAAAGAGCTCATGCTGTATAAAACAAGGATTGATTCATTGGAAAGGGGTTCTCTTCAAAAAGATCTTTATCTTGAAAGCCTGAAAAAAGTTTTGTCGGGAAATGTTAATTCGGTGATAGACACAATGCCTTTAAAAATACCTGAAGTAGAAAAGTCAACTCACTAAAACAAACCATATGTTCAGTAACAAATCAAATTCTTCCGAAAAGGAATTTTCAACAGGCCTTGCTACCATTGTTGCCGCAGGAACCGAAATTAAAGGCAATATTGAAAGCAAAGGCGATATCAGGGTTGATGGAACCCTTACAGGGAATCTTACAACTTCTTCAAAAGTACTTGTAGGCCCATCAGGGAAAATTAATGGTGATATCATTGCAGAACAAGCCGATATACTGGGCCAGATAAATGGCACACTTAAAGTAAAAGAATTACTATACCTCAAAGGGAATTGCCAGGTTAATGGAAATCTTTATGCAGGGCAGTTACAGGTTGATCCTACTGCATCCTTTAACGGCGAATGCCATATGGGCGGATCGGCAATGGCTAGCGTAGTTGAGATTAAAAAAGAAACAATGAATGCCGCAGCAGCCGGAAACCAATAATTCCAAAAACAACAAACGGAGTAATTCATCTTATCTTATGCAATATGCAGGGTTGGCAACACAACTGCTGGTTGCATTGGGAATTGCTGTTTTTATCGGGTTGAAAGCTGACCAATGGTTTCAAATTTCATTTCCTTTATGTGCATGGTTATTACCTTTGCTTGCTTTATGCACTATTTTTTATAAAATACTCAAAGACACATCAAAAAAACCATGAAGAAAGAACAGGTGCGGCTTTATTTACCCATGATCATTTTATTTA
>DAIOWB010000237.1:0-4445 GCA_036758725.1 Lacibacter sp. | reverse complement strand
ATTTTGCATTACAAGCTTTTACCTGTTTAAAATTTTAATAAACCAACATTAATTTTTACTGATGAAATTACAGGTAATCAAAAATATTCAGTTTTCCCGGTTAATAAAAGCCAATGGACGTTTATGTGAATTTAATTTCAGAAAGCTGGGAGGTTTGCAGGAAGGAATATTTAGTGTAGATGTTGCAGATGACAGAGGCAACCGTATCCTTTTTAGAATGATGAAAAATAAAAATGATAAATATATTATAAAAGGCGAAGACCTTCCAGTATGGGTTACCACTTCTTCTGATCAATTACATGAAAAAATTGAAGAAGTTATGAATCTACAATCGCCTGCTGAAAATGAGTCATCACCTATCGACAAATAAAAAACAGATTTAAAATTTTACAATAGTCCTTTGTAGCTTTTACCAGAACATTTATTTGATGAAGAGACCTTTAATTTTATTACAGGTATTCTTCATTCACACACTCCCATCTTTCCTAATTTTTTTTATTCAATCATCGGCTTATATTCGCAACCCAATAGAAATGGGTTTAAATATTAAGACACAATGACTGAATTTTCATCTCAAATAGCCGGATTGCTTAGCCTTCGAATACAACAGGTAGAAATTGTTTTGGAATTATTAAAAGAAGGTGCTACTATTCCTTTTATTGCACGCTATCGTAAAGATAAAACCGGCAATCTGGATGAAGTTGTTATTGAGAAAGTTCAGGAACAGGCAAAATTCCTAAAAGAATTTACTGAAAGGAAACTGTTTATTGAAAAAACAATTTCAGAACAGGGTAAGATGACCGATGAGTTAAAACAAAAAATAAATACTGCTGTAACTATTAATGATCTGGAAGATATTTATCTCCCTTACAAACCAAAACGTAAAACAAAAGCTCAAACAGCAAGAGAAAACGGATTGGAACCATTGGCAACAATTATACTTGACCAAAAAGAAACTGATCTCAATGGACAGACTTTAAAATTCATTAACGAGAAAATAGTTCATGAAGAAGATGCTTTGCAAGGTGCAAGAGATATTATTGCTGAACTGGTAAATGAAGATTCAACAATACGTGCCAAACTTCGAAAGTTTTTTGAAGACCGGGCTTTGGTAAAAAGTGCTGTATTGAAAGATAAAGAAGTAGAAGGCATTAAGTTTAAAGACTATTTCAATTTTAGTGAGCCTGTACAAAAAATTCCTTCTCATCGAATGCTTGCTTTACTTCGTGGATTTACAGAAGGCATTTTAAAAATGAGTATTGAACCAGAAGAAGAATTGGCCATTGAATTAATTGAAGAGCAATATATCAAAGGCATGAATGAATGCAGTTTTCACTTGAAAAAAGCGATTAAAGATGCATACAAACGATTATTGCAACCCAGTTTGGAAACAGAATTCCGCTCTCAATTGAAACAAAAAGCTGATGAAGAAGCAATTAATGTTTTTTCTGAAAATCTTCGGCAGCTATTATTAAGCAGCCCGCTTGGAAGTAAACGGATTTTAGCTATTGATCCCGGTTACCGAACAGGGTGTAAAATTGTTTGTTTAGATGAAAAAGGTGAATTGCAAACAACTGATCTTATTTATATACATGAGCCAGGTAAAATCTATTCGTCGGAACAAACAATTAAACATTTAGTTACAACATTTCAAACACAGGCATTTGCCATTGGTGATGGCACTGCAGGAAGAGAAACTGAGCAGTTTATTAAAAAATTAAATCTTGGCCTGCCTGTATTCCTGGTAAATGAAGATGGTGCTTCAGTGTACAGTGCAAGTGAAGTGGCAAGAGAAGAATTTCCTGATAAAGATATTACGGTTAGAGGTGCAGTTAGCATTGGACGACGATTAATGGATCCTTTAGCTGAACTGGTTAAAATTGATCCCAAAAGTATTGGAGTAGGTCAATACCAGCATGATGTAAATCAATTCCGGTTAAAAGAAAAATTAGATCAAACAGTTGTGAGTTGTGTAAACCAAGTTGGTGTAAATTTAAATACAGCAAGTAAAAACCTGTTAAGTTATGTAAGTGGCATTAATAGCAGCATTGCAGATAATATCATCAAATACAGAAACGAAAATGGGCGTTTTAAAAATCGCAAACAACTATTAAATGTTTTAAGACTTGGTGAAAAAGCATTTGAACAATGTGCCGGATTTCTACGCATTACTGATGGAGACTATGAATTAGATAAAAGTGCAGTTCATCCGGAAGCTTACACAATTGTAGAAACAATGGCAAAAGATCTCAATTTGAAGCTTAATGAATTTATTGGTAATGAGTCCATCATTAAATCAATTCAACCTAAAAAATATATTACAGAACAAATTGGTGAACTTACAATACAAGATATTTTAAAAGAATTAATTAAACCCGGCCTCGATCCACGCAGTGAGGCACAATCCTTTGAATATGCAAATATCTTCAGTATAAATGATGTTACTGCAGGTATGGTTGTTCCCGGCATTGTAACAAATTTAACACGCTTTGGTGCTTTTGTTGATATTGGAGTGAAGCAAGACGGCCTTGTGCATGTTTCAGAAATATCATATGATTACATCACTGACCCATCAGACAAATTAAAACTGAACGATCAGGTAATGGTTAAGGTTGTGGAAGTTGATGTAGCAAGAAAAAGAATTGCATTGTCCATTAAACAAGCACAGGAAAAACCCGTAAAAGAAAGTAAAGCAAGAATTAACACTTCTGCATTTAAAAAGAAAGATGAAGAGTTAAGTAGTGTAAATGTTCATGATGCTTTGAATATGCTAAAGAAAAAATTCGGAAAGTAAATTCTGATTAAAAAATAAAGGCGCAGATTTTAAAAAATCTCTGCGCCTTTTACTTTTTATAAAATATGATTACAATTTAAACCCTACTGAAAAACTCAGAACTCTATGTTTGTTGTTTTCATCAGCATTGCTGTTTGTGCCTGACATTAATTTGGCTAATCCCAAACCATAATTTAAAGAGAACATCGCTTTTTCACTTTCAAAACCAATAGTACCGTTTAAACCATAATCAAAACGGCGCATGATTCCAAAACCTGAACCTTCTTCTTCAGAAGTTGTAGGATCATCATTCGAAAACTGAATAGCAGCATCTCTTGAATATCCAATACCTAAAATTCTTCCATCTTCTTTTACTTTACCCCCAATTCCCATTGCAACATATGGCCCTGCACCTGCAAAGAATTTAGACTCATTTCCCATAGGCGCTTTAAATACAATGTTTACCGGCACTTCAATATAAAGTGGATTACTCGTTGCTCTGAAATAATTTGCATCTGAAGTATTGCCCGATTGTGTTTTTGTTCCTTTACCGGTAAAAAATATGCCGGGTTGAATGGAAAGAAAAGATACAACAGGAATATCGCCCAATAAACCTGCATGAAAACTAACTAAGGATTTTGCATCATCAATATCACCATTTGAATTGATAGATACGTTTGCAAGATTTAAACCTCCTTTAATAATAACAGAAGATTTTTGTGCATACGAAAAATTCATAATTCCTGCCAATAAAAAAGATAAGCTGATTAATTTTAATTTCATAATAAACATTTTTGTATGGTATTTTCAAATACGGTGCCAAATAACCGAGATTGCTAAAGCTTAAGTGATTTATGACAGTTTTATAACAGAACACAAGGATATACGAAGAAATTGTATGCCAGGATTTCATAAAAAAACCCGGCAAAAACCGGGTTTACATAATTTTATTTTTTTGTTACATTATTCCACTGCATTATCAACATAAGCAGAAATCCACCCAACTGATCCATTTTTAATAAGATAAAACTGTTTGGTCTCTGATACTGATTTAAACTGACGCATAATTCTTAATAATAAGGCAGTACCACCCATTAATGAACGCTGATCAAATACCTGTTGCACACGCTTTATTTCTTTTGTTATAACTGCCTTATCCCATTTCTCATCTGTAATCTTTGATGTTAAACTTTCTGGTGATAATGAAGCATAATTTTCTGCGAGCCGTTTGGCAAAACGTTCAACTTCTTCATATGTTACCGGAACAATGGGATTATTATTTAATTCGGGATAAATGAGTGTAGCAGTTGCCCATGCAATACCACCACTAAATGCGATGTAATCACTAACAGGATAGCTACCGCTCAAATTTACGTTGTAAATAATTTCTGAATTTTCAGCACCTGCTGCAACTTTCATTAATTGTTTATTGAAGTTTACAAACGACTTATCATCGCCACACATTTTCTCAGCAGCATTGGTTGTACTTTTTGTTCCCCATGTTAATTGAAACAAATAAAAGTCATTTGCATTTCCATAAGGAAATAAACCGCCTTTTGTGTTTCCACTTCCAATGTCAATTAAAAAAGTATTGAATCTTCTTTTTTCAGGAACAATGCCCAGGTGTGATAAACGGGCTTCATCCATTACACTTACAACTTCAACTTTACGT
>DAIOWB010000236.1:0-4445 GCA_036758725.1 Lacibacter sp. | reverse complement strand
AGCAAAAGAAAATGAGTGAGATAAAATGAAAACTCAATCAACGGCTCTTATCGTTTGTTCTATTACCATGTTATTGCTTTCTGGCTTTAGCCTTATTCATCGTAATAAAAAATTGCCATTGAATAAGCATGTAAGGAAATCTAGTTCTTTTAAAGTGGTAATTGATAAAAGCAGTTACGAATTGAGAGTTTATGATAATGAAGGCTGGCTTTATACTTACCCCGTGGTTTTTGGCACTAGCGATCTTACTGATAAAATGATGGAAGGCGACCGGCGTACACCAGAAGGCCATTTTAGAATTACCGGCAAAAAAATTCATCCTGAATGGGGTTATTTTATGTTGCTTGATTATCCAAATCAAACCGATTTGCAAAAATTTAATGAGCGAAAAAGAAATGGTGTTATCCCCTCAACTGCTAAACCCGGTGGGGGAATTGGCATACATGCAACCAGGAGAAATGAAGACCGTTTTGTAGATTACTATTATAACTGGACCCTTGGCTGCATTTCTACCAAAAGAGAGTATGCCCGTGAACTCTATTCACTCCTACCCATAGGAACTGAGGTAACCATACAACAATAATTTTATAAAAATACCAGTTACAGGGTATTGCAGCTTTCCCATTCACTTACTATTTTGGTTTTAAATTTTCACACATGAAACCAAAACAAGTTTTTATTTTTTTACTGTTATTTATTTCTCAGTCCGTTGCAGCGCAACAACTTTCAAAAGAAGCTACTTATGAAATAAGCAGTAAAGCTAACAGAGGATATATGTATGAGCCTGTTATTGACGAGGCCAACAATAAACTCTCCCTCACTTTTGTTACCAAATCAACCAGCAAAAAGGCCAAGTTTGAAACTTACAATTTTGACCTTGATTTTAATTTTAAAAGCAAAGAAGATAGTGAAGTACCTATGGAAAAAGTAAAAGGGTACAGGGTAGATAAAGGTGATGAATGGGAGCAGGAAGCTGTAACAGTAGAAAAGAGCCTGTTGGGCACACTTGTTTTAAGACGTAAAGTGTACAAATACAAGTGGAACTGGTTTTGGGGTGGTTATGACCGTAAAGTTGTTTCAGGGGAAAAAGTTAAACCAAAAACAGATGATGGAGGAAAGCTTCAATATATCACTCATGCAGAGCAACCAAATGGTGATATCATGATTATTGCAACAGATAAAGGAAAAGGAATGGGTAATGTACTTACCATGACAACTGAATTTCATATTCTGCGATACGATCATGAGTTGAATAAGTTAAGCGATGAAGAATTTAAATTTGATTTCCCTCAAATACTTGTTGCTGCCAATACTGATGAAGATGATGAAGATGAAGAAAATACAGAGCAGAAAGGAATGATTATGGTTTTTGCACCAATGGGCGGCAAAGGATTTAAATCCATGGCCGATCCTGATGCAAAAAATTATTCTTTTGTAAGAATCAGCAGTGAAGGAAAGTTAAAAGAAAAAATTCCCTTCAAAAGCAAGACCGGTATATTTAACGGAGATATGCTGGTAGAAACAAATGATGGAATTTATATTATTGGTGCTACCGGAGATGAAGACAGCCAGAAAGATTATTTCAATGAAAAATTTTCGGCACCTTTTGGCATGAGAGATGAAGAAATAGAAAAGTTCAAAGCCAAAGGCTTTCAGATTGTAAAAATATCAAATGGCAAAGCAGTATATGTTACTTTAAATACATTAGATGATTTTGATAAAAAGTCACAATCACCCCCTTCTCAAAAAAAGAAGCCAGAATATACAGGCCGTAAGTTTAAAGTGTCAACGGTAAAAGCGATGCCTAATGGAGATTTAATGATAGCAGGGCAAAAGTATACTAAAGCAAAAGGTGGCGGAGGCGGTGGTAATAAATTTTTGGGAACAATAACAGGAATTGGCGGTGGTGGTGCAGCAGCGGGGGGGCCACAATATGAAGATATTATTATGATGCATTTTTCAAATGATGGTTCATTAAGAGCCGCTTATGGTGTGCGAAGGGAAGAAAATGATAAAGAAGCTAAATCGTCACCCAACAATCAATTGTTATGGGTAGCACCTGATGGTAAAGTTTACTGGACTATTATGGAAATGAAAGGCTGGAGAACCGAAAAAGAACTGGGCGAAAGCAAGTATAAATTCCTGCTATATCCAAACGTTGCCATTGTTGATGTACTGAATGCTAAAATTGGAGACTTTGTTCAGTTTGGCCAGGGCAAAACAGATTACTATGTAAATAACAAATATCCAATGATGCCCCTGAAAGGGAATTCAGAAATCTTTTTCTTTGGAGAAAATAAAAATGGAAAAACATTATGGTTTTCCAAGATGCCATTAAAATAAAGTGATTAATATCTTACTATAATTCATTATTTAGATTTAATGTAACAATAAACCCCGCAAGAGCGGGGCTTATTGTTTTAAATTTTTCCTTTAAAGATTTCATCTACCACATTCGGGTCAAGTAATGTAGTTGTATCACCCAAATTACCTGTTTCACCTTCGGCAATTTTTCTTAAAATCCTTCGCATAATTTTTCCGCTTCTTGTTTTTGGTAATCCGGAAACAAATTGAATTTTATCTGGTTTGGCAATAGGCCCTATAATTCTTGTAACTGTTTGTAAAATATCCTGGCGTGTAAGATTTTCATCAACATGCATATGACTGTAAATAACATAAGCATAAACGCCTTGTCCTTTTACATCATGCGGATAACCCACTACTGCACTTTCTACAACACCTGCGTGCATGTTAATTGCGTTTTCTATTTCAGCAGTTCCTAACCGGTGGCCGCTTACATTTAATACATCATCAACCCTTCCTGTTATTCTGTAGTTTCCATCCTGGTCTTTCATTGCTCCATCACCCGTAAAATATAAATTTTCATAAGCTGAAAAATAATTCAGCCTGCAACGTTCATGATCTCCATAAGTAGTTCTTAAAATTCCGGGCCATGGTGCTTTTATACAAAGATTTCCCTTCAACAATCCATGTTCATCTTTTTCTGTTACTTCTTTTCCGTTTTCATCAACTATGAATGGTTGTACTCCAGGCATTGGTAATGTTGCCCAACTAGCTTTAGCAGGAGTTATTCCGGCAAGATTTGAAATAAGGCATCCACCGGTTTCAGTTTGCCACCAGGTATCTACTATGGGACATTTCTTTTTTCCAATGTTTTCGTTATACCAATTCCAGGCTTCTTCATTAATAGGTTCACCAACTGTGCCTAATACTTTTAATGAAGAAAGATCTTTTCCTTTTAATGGTTCTGTACCAAAACTCATTAAGCTTCTGATAGCTGTAGGTGCTGTATAAAGTATATTCACTTTGTGCCTGTTAATAATATCCCAGAATCGTCCGGCATCGGGCCAGGTTGGAATTCCTTCAAACATAACGGATGTTGCACCTGAGCTTAATGGACCGTATAGAATATAACTATGCCCGGTAATCCATCCAATATCAGCAGTACAGAAAAAGATGTCGCCTGGTATATATTGAAACACATTTACAAACGTATACCCTGTCCAAACCATATAACCTCCGCAGGTATGAACAACCCCTTTTGGTTTTCCTGTACTGCCCGAAGTATATAAAATAAACAACGGATCTTCTGCATCCATTTCCTGAGCAGGGAATTGAATAGGTCCGTCTTTTTCCAACTGTGTTTCTGCATGGTCCATTTCATCTTCCCACCAAACATCTCTTCCTTTAAGCATGGAAACAGGTGTTCTTGTTCTGGTATAGACAATGACTCTTTTTACTGTTCTGTTTCCAATCAATGCATCATCAATCACACTCTTTAACGGAATATCTTTTCCTCCTCTGTAAGCACCATCGCAGGTAACAATAAATTCTGCCTGTGCATCATACAAACGATCTGCTATGCTCTGTGCCGAAAACCCTCCAAAGATGACACTGTGAATGGCGCCAACTCTTGCACAACCCAATACAGCATAAGCCAGTTCAGGAACCATGCCCATATAAATACATACCCGATCTCCTTTTTTAACGCCATTATTAATTAATACCTGGGCAAACTGACAAACACGTTTATGTAAACGATTATAAGTTACTACTCTCACTCTGTCATCAGGATTATTAGGCTCCCATATAATGGCTGGCTTTTCGCCCAGTTTTTCAAGATGACGGTCAATACAGTTTTCTGTAATGTTGAGTTTGGCACCTTTAAACCACTCAATTTTAGGTTCTTTAAAATTCCATTCCAGAACTTTATCCCATTTTTTCTTCCACAGAAAGCTATCTGCCACATTTGCCCAAAAGCCTTCAGGGTCTTCAACGCTTTTTTTATAGGCCAACTGATATTCTTCGAATGATTTGATTTGAAAAGGATATGACATAGCAAATAAATTGATCTTCTAAATATAAAAAATGTTTTAGCTAAGCAGCAAAATTTAAACAAGGGGTGTCTAATTTTCGAAAGAACA
>DAIOWB010000235.1:0-4461 GCA_036758725.1 Lacibacter sp. | reverse complement strand
GAAGTGCATAAAAACGGCAATCCTGTTGATCCGATTTATTTCTTTTATAATGATCTTACACCTGAACAGTTTGACAGGATGCTGAAGATTGCTGCAACTGGTAACCAGAGTTTTGATTAATGAGAGCAGAAGGCAGTAGTTAGCCGGCAGTCTTTATTAAAACCCTCAATGAATTCTGATCACTATCAATTATGGGCCATTGACTATTAGCTAAAACATTATTTTTGCTAAAACTTACAATTGGCAACACCTTCTCAAATATCGTTTGAATTTGATGATAGCAACAAACCTGCGGCGCCTAAAAAACGTGGACGTAAGCCTTTAAACAAACCCCCAAAAGCCAAGCAAAAGAGAGGCAGAAAAAGTTTGAAGGAAATGGTTGATGAAGCAGATTTAATGGAACTGCCAAGTGATGAAATTCTAAATAAAAAACGATATTACAGTATAGGTGAAGTAAGTGAACTGTTCCATTTAAACCCATCTTCATTGCGGTATTGGGAAACTGAGTTTAACAGCATTAAACCTAAAAAAAGTGCAAAAGGCGACCGTTTTTATACCGTTTCCGATATCAAAAAAATTCATCTTATCTATTTTCTTTTACGCTTTAAGAAATATACCATTGAGGCTGCCAAAGATTATATGAAAAAGCATGGAACTGAAACTGACCATAGATTTGAATTGGTACAAAGTTTGCAACAGATTAAAGAGTTTTTATTAACTATAAAAGCAGATTTATAACCACATCTCTTTAGAGCATGTTTAACTAATACAAATGAAAAATATATGTACCCTGGCCATTGCACTTCTTGTTTCACAACTGTTGTTTGCACAGGTTCAATACGACGTTTCAAAAGATCCTAATAACGGGCAAAAAACGTTAAAGGGTATTTTAAGCAGAGAGTTATTAGCAAGTGATACGGCTTTTACCTGGATGCACAGCAACATCAGCTGGTATAAACCCAATACTGAATGTGTAACTAATTTAACTGCACAAAAAGACAGTATTCAATTACTTGTATTTATTGGTACATGGTGTGAAGATTCACAAATTATTTTACCGCAACTTTTTAAAATGCTGGATCAGATAAAATTTCCTGCAGACCATTTAACCATTATTGGTATTGACAGAAAGAAGCAAACACTCGGTTCTTTATGTGATGCATTAGGTGTTACTAAAGCTCCAACAATTATGGTAATGAAAAACGGAAAAGAACTTGGGCGTGTTGAAGAATTTGGAAAATATGGTTTGTATGATAAAGAACTGGGAGAAATATTATTAAAATAAAAGATGTTAATCATTCAAATATTTCCCTGCTAAATCAATTTCAAGTGTATTTAATATATTCAGCAGTTCCAGATTAATGGTTTGTTTGAGTTCATTAAAGTTAGTAAGATCAATTACATTGGTAAAGTATTCAATTTGAACTGTTATTGATTTCAATCCTATTTCAGTTACAAATACATTTCCCTGAAGAATTTCTTCATGTTGTTGTAATAAGTCTTCAATTTTTTTTGTAAGCAGTAGTAATGAAGCTGCCTGTGTTTTTACACTCAGTTCCAGTTTAATATCTGTTCTACGTTGTGTTCTGAGTGTATAATTATCAAGAATACTATCTACCATTTTTTTGTTTGGAACAGTAACATAGGTTTTTTGATCAGTTCGTATACGTGTACTTCGCAATCCTATTTTTTCTACCGTACCATTATATGTTTCCACTTTTACATGATCACCAATTGTAAATGGCTTATCAAAGAAAATGATAAAAGATGCAATGAGGTTTTCTAAACTTTCTCTGGTTGCAAGAGCAATAGCTGCAGTTACAATGCTGAGACCAGTAATAAGATTTGAAACATTGAAATGAAACACAAATCTTGTGATTAGTAAAACACCCAGAATATTTACAACCACTTTAAAAAAATCTTTAAAAAAAACCACCAGCTGGTTGTCACTCTGATCAGGTGTTTGATTGGCTTTTGCCTCAAAGATCAAAGCAAGGAAATCGATGAGCTTTATGATTAAACGTATAAAGAAAACAATCAGAACTATTTTACCTAGAGCGTCTGCAATTTCCTTTGTACTGATTTTATACAATTCAACTTCCAGTACTGCAGGGAATTTTAGTTTATCCAATGAAAAAACAAGTACTGTAAGTACAACAAACCATTCCATGGGTATAAGTACTAATGAAATAAACTGATCACGGCTTACATATTTTTTTGCTTTTGGAAATAACCTGTAGAGCAGGCCGCATAAAAACCTGGATATCACGCCTTTTAATAAAAGCATAGAAAGCAATACCAGGGTAATCCACAAATAACTGATAAATGGGTTATCAAGAAAGATTTGATTTAAAAATTCCTGCATACAGCAAAAATAATGGCTTCAGGGAAGGAAATGATGCACTAAAATGTGAAATGTAAAACAGTTCCGTTTTTCAAGACATATAAATGACCTGGTGTAATAACAATTTTTTGCCTTTGAATAACAGTGTACGGAAGAGGAATACGTTGTTCAGTTAAAGTTCCTGATGTATATGCAAAAAATTGCTGATCATCTATACCTACTATTGTTTTTCCAAAGATGGAAAGGTTTGAGAGACCGAGGTATGAGATTTTCGTTTTAAATGATCCGTAAATATCAAACACAAAAATGCCTTTCTCAGGATCATATAGGTAAACAAATCCATCCTGATCAAATATTTGAGCAGGAGAAGGCACTTCATCAAAGATGATACGAAAGTCAACTGTTTCAAAAAGTACTTTTCCGTCGTCTCCTATTTTTTTCAGTTTGCTATCTTGTTCATCAAAGACCCAAATCTGGTTATCATAACTCTGTGCAATGGCTTTTACCTGAAAAATATTCTGCTTTCTGAAATCAATTGTATTTAACACATTTAAAAAACGATCTAACACCACCACTGTTGAATAACTTTTATAGTACAACAATACCTTAAGCGGATTAGATACATCAATGGAAAATAATTTACCATAGCGGCGAACATCATTAAACATGCCCATTGAATCTGTTTTGGCATTTAGCTTTTTAAGCTGATTGTTTGATGTAAGCAGGTAATAGTTACCCAGGTTATCAACTGTAAAATCAACATAATCACCTTGTATGCTATCAAACAATTTAAACGTTGAATCCTGTGCAACAGAAGTAAATACATTGAGAATAAAAAATATGGGAATAATCAGTTTCAATTTTTGTAATATTTCAATTCAAGTTGTTCACCATCAAAGCTGGCATAACTAAAATAACGAATCCAATCGCCCAGGTTAATATACCTGCTCTTGTCTGATAGACGAAAATCAATGGGCAAATGTCTGTGGCCAAACACAAAAAAATCATAAAACTTTTTCTGCAGTAATTCTTTACAATAAATAATGAGCCATTCGTTCTCTTCTCCAAGAAAAACTTCTTCTGTGGCTCCTGTTTGTGCCCTGCTTCGGCGAGAAAGAAAATTGGCAAGACCCATACCTATATACGGCGGTAAAATGCCAAACAGCCATTGGCAAACCGGATTACGGAATATTTTCTTAAGCACTTTATAGCCATTATCACCAGGGCCTAAACCATCGCCATGACCAATTAAAAATTTCTTATTGCTAAACGTAAATTCTTTTGGTTCAAAATAAACAGGTATGCTAAGTTCTTCCTGAAAATATCCTTTCATCCACATATCATGATTACCAACAAATATATGAACCGGAATTCCGGCATCGGTAATCTCAGCTAATTTGCCCAGCAAACGAACATATCCTTTAGGAACAACTTTTCTGTATTCATACCAGAAATCAAACAAATCACCCACCAGAAAAATAACAGCAGCGTTGTTTTTTATTTCATCGAGAAACTGCACAATCTTTTTCTCTCTTACAAGGCTTTGTTCATTATTGGGAGCACCTAAATGAAAATCGGAAAGGAAGTATATTTTTTTCCCGGGGTTAAGTTGCATCAAACAAATATAAAAGAAGGTAATTGATGTTGTTTTATTTATTGCGGCTCTTAAAATACTCTAACACGTCGCCACTTTCTATAACCGGCTTCCCGGTAACACTTCCATTATACCAATAAACCCATGCATCTGCAACATCATCATTTATATCAACGGTTGCAAGTTCACGACGATATAATTGATCTTCCCCTTCTTCGGGATGCAACCCTTCATAATCATCAAGCTGTGAAATGGCCCAGTTAAATTCATCAATGCTGTTTGCTTCATACATTTCTCCAACAATTCTGTTATCTGTATCTGAAGGAACCGCAGCAGGATATTCACCTAAATCATATAAAGTGCCTTTAATTTTTCCGTCGCTAACAAAATGGAAATGATCGCTGATATATTGAAACACCGGGTTATGAAATCCCCTTCGTAAAGTGCCATATACAAACAAGTTCATTATTTTTTTATCCATGGCTTAAAGGTACAAATCTGAAAAGAGAGAAAGCAAGTTTCC
>DAIOWB010000234.1:0-4462 GCA_036758725.1 Lacibacter sp. | reverse complement strand
AAGCCGTTAAGAAAAAGCCGTTTTTTTAAAAAAGGGTGTTATAAACAGTTCAAACAGGTATGATTAAATTTTCACGTACAACTAACAACCGTTTTCATTAATCAACATTTTCTTGTACTTTTCCTGCCAAAACCTAACTTTGACTTTTAAAAAAACCGAAACAATATTGAAATTGATTCGTATCCATATTTAAATACTATTTGTGGGAAAGCACACTTCAAAAATTACATCAGCCGGATTATTAATTGCCTTAGGAATCATTTATGGCGACATCGGCACATCACCTTTGTACGTAATGAACGCCATTATTACAGGTAAAGAAATTTCAGAGTTCTTAATTATCGGCTCTTTATCCTGTGTTATCTGGACACTCACTCTGCAAACAACATTGAAATATGTATGGTTAACATTGCGTGCTGACAACCGTGGTGAGGGTGGAATTTTTGCATTGTATACGTTGGTGAGAAGAAGAAAAAAATGGTTGGTTCTTCCTGCCATGTTAGGTGGTGCAGCCTTACTGGCCGATGGTATGATTACTCCACCCATCTCTGTAACTTCTTCAATTGAAGGGTTAAAACAGATTGAAACATTTAAACACATTGAGCAGCAAACCATCGTTTATATAGTTATTGGCATTTTAGTACTGTTATTTCTTATACAGCAGTTTGGCAGTAATTATATTGGTAAAGCTTTTGGCCCTATCATGATGATTTGGTTTTTAATGCTTGCATTTATGGGTGTTATTCATATTGGTGATGAGCTGCATGTATTTAAAGCATTGAATCCTTATTATGCCATCAACCTGTTGGTAAATTATCCAAATGGTTTTTGGTTACTGGGTGGAGTATTTCTTTGTACAACGGGTGCGGAGGCTTTGTACAGCGACCTAGGACATTGTGGACGAGATAACATCCGCATTTCCTGGATTTTTGTAAAAACCTCTTTAATCGTAAATTATTTTGGACAGTGTGCATGGTTACTCGCTAATCACAGAGGTGAGATCATTTCTGCCGATATGATCAGCAGCGGTTTCAACTCTTTTTATGGGGTAATGCCGCATTGGTTCAGAATAATCGGTTTGGTTATTGCAACTACTGCAGCCATCATTGCCAGCCAGGCATTGATCAGTGGATCGTTTACACTCATTAGTGAAGCCATGCGTTTGAACTTATGGCCACGGTTAAAAATCAATTACCCAAGTGAAGAAAGGGGCCAGTTGTTTATCCCTGCTGTAAACTTAATGCTGTTTATAGGTTGTGTAGGAATTACTGTTTATTTTAAATCGGCAGCAAATATGGAGGCAGCTTATGGTTTGGCCATTACTTTGTGTATGCTGGCCACTACTATTCTGTTTGCCAATTACCTTGTTGCACATCGTGTAAAATCTATTTTCATTTATATTTTCCTGGCTGTTTATTCAACCATTGAAGTAAGTTTTCTGGCAGCCAACTTAATGAAATTTTCACATGGCGGTTATATTGCCTTAATTGTTGGTGGTGCTTTATTTGTTGTAATGTACGTATGGTACCGCTCAAGAAAAATCAAGAATCGTTACGTAGAATTTGTACGGTTAGAACATTACCTGCCCATGTTGCAGGAGCTTAGTAATGATATGACGGTAACCAAACATGCAACACATCTTGTTTACCTAACCAGTGCAAACAATCCAAAAGAAATTGAACATAAGATCATTTATTCTATCCTCAACCGTAAACCAAAAAGAGCCGATATCTATTGGTTTGTTCATGTTGATACATTAGACGATCCGTATACATGTGATTACACGGTTGAAACAATTATTCCCAACGAAGTAATTAGGGTTGAGTTCCGGTTAGGTTTCCGTATGCAGCCACGTATCAATCTCATGTTTCGTAAGGTGGTGGAAGATATGGTGGCTAATAAAGAAGTGAATATTACCAGCCGTTATGAAAGTTTACAGCGTAATAATGTGGTAGGCGATTTTCAATTTGTGGTATTGGAAAAATTCCTCAGCCAGGATAATGAGCTGCCATTCTTTGAAAGGGTGATCATGCGTTTATATTTCTCCATTAAAAAAACGGCCTTGAGTGAAGAGAAAGGCTTTGGTCTCGATCAGAGCAATGTTTCAGTTGAATTGTTTCCGCTCATTGTTGCCCCCATCAGCAGTTTAAAACTTAAACGAATTTACCAGGAAGAAGAAGAGATGTAATAAAGTTTGGTATATAGAGTTTGTTGTATGATGATTTCTTACTACTTTAAACAGGTTATTGAAAGATAACTATATACTAATATTACCAAAACTGCTTGTCTTTAACTATTATCTATATCATTCTTGGCTATATCCTGTTGATGGTAATTGCTTACTTTGTACAGGAAAAATTCATCTTTAAACCTGAAAAACTTTCTGCTGATTTTGAATTTAAGTATGATGCGCCATTTAAAGAAATCAGTTTTATTCCGGAACCGGGAGTAAGTATAAGTGGTATTCATTTCCAGGTAAAAAAACCTCATGGGCTCATTCTTTATTTTCATGGCAATACACGTAGTATAAAAGGCTGGGGAAAATATGCCCGTGATTTTTACAGGTTTGGTTACGATGTGGTATTGGTTGATTACAGGGGCTTTGGAAAAAGCGTAGGCAAACGAAGTGAAACAGCAATGATCAAAGACATGCAGTTTGTTTATGATGAATTACGAACACAGTTTCCTGAAGATCATATGATTGTTTACGGCCGAAGTATGGGCAGTGGTTTTGCTACCAAACTGGCAGCCGATAATTATCCACGCTATTTAATTTTAGATGCTCCTTACTATAGTTTCAGAAAAGTAGTGGAACGCTTTCTTCCCTTTTTACCCATGCGTTTGGTTTTACGTTTTCATTTACGAACAGATAAATGGATAAAAAATGTGAAGTGCCATACCTATATCATACATGGCACAAAAGACAGGCTGATACCAATGAGGCATAGCGAAAAACTGCAATCTTTAAATCCGCAACGTATTACTCTCATCCGGATTCAGGGTGGAGGGCATAATAATCTTCCTTCCTTTCCTGAGTATCATAATTTTATCAGAGATATTCTGAAAGTGTAAGTATGCAATTTAAAATGAAACGAAATGTGCTGAAGGGGTTGGTGTTTTTAATAACCCTATATTTTGCCGGAGCATTTGCTTTATGGTTATTTCAGGATTATATATTGCTTCACCCTAAGAAATTAAAGGCAGACTATGTGTTTAATTTTCATGAACCCTATAAAGAAGAATGGATACGGCAAACTGTTAAAGAACAAATACACTTTGTAAAGTTTCTTCCTTCAAACCCGCAACAAAGGAAGGGTGTTGTTTTATATTTTCATGGTAACAGAAATAATATTACCCGTTATGCCGACTATGCATCAAACTTTACAAAACATGGCTATGAAGTTTGGATGCCCGATTATCCGGGTTTTGGTAAATCAACAGGAAAATTTTCTGAAGAGCATATATATAAAGTGGCAGATACATTATATAAATTGTTGAGTAAAGAAATTGGAGCAGATCAGATAATTATTTATGGAAGATCGTTAGGTACAGGTGTTGCCTCTCAATTGGCATCAGTAATACCCTGCAGGCGTTTAATTCTTGAAACACCTTATTGCAGCATTCCCGGTTTGTTTGCAGATGTTTTTCCATTATATCCTGCAGAAAGGATCATTCATTTTCAGTTTCCGGTAAGTGAATATCTAAAAAATGTACAAGCTCCTGTTAGCATTTTTCATGGAACAATTGACGAGGTTATTCCCTTAATACACAGCATAAAATTAAAGTCTGCTTTAAAAAACGACGATGAGTTTATTACTATTGAAAAAGGACGACACAATAATTTAAACGATTTTAAATTATTTCATTCAAAACTAGATTCACTACTCAAACTGAACTGAAGTTTATTGTATAATCACGGTCATATCAAAGTTAATAACAACCAGGTCGTTCATTTTAATGATATTAAACGGTGTACGGGGTTTAACATTAAAATCACTCATAAAAATATCTTTGCTTGATATAAAACGGAAAAGGTGAGGGCTTAGTTTGTTAATTTCAACAGAAAGCAAAACTGGTTTTGTAACACCTGCAATGGTTAAATTGGCATTTACATGATAATGATGCCAGGTATTTAAACCGGTTAACGGCTCCTTTTCAACCGGAAAGGCATTTATTAAATCAATTTTGATGAAGGGATATACATCGGCTTTTAACGCTTTATGAAGATCTTTATTCATCATTTTGTTTTTGCAACTGATTAATTCAGTTTTTAAAAACAATGTTGCCTTATTAAACTGAATTCTGTTGGTTGTGGAATTAACTTCAGCAGAAAGTATAGAAGATTGAAACTTATCGTTACAAAAGCATTGAAAGCTGTTAATATTTGTTGCACCTGTAATAAATAAACGGCTTTTTTCATTTATTTGATAGGTTACCTGTATTGGAATAATACTGGATGAAA
>DAIOWB010000233.1:0-4489 GCA_036758725.1 Lacibacter sp. | reverse complement strand
GTTGAAATCATTTACCCGTAGTAATTGAGATGGTGTAACGGTAATGCCGATCCATGCAGCCAGGTTGGTAATGGCCAAACTTAATACGCCCAAATGATCAAAGAAGTAAGCAGAGAAAAACAAAATCAGCATCGGGAAAAAAGTGGCCAGCCCGTAGCGTGTGCCAAACATATTGTATTGAAACTGCAGGTAAGCAATGAAACTGATAAATGTTATACAACCCAATAATAATACATAATCAAAATAAATAGTGGGCGATTCAACCTTCGTTGTTGAAAAGGGGGGTTTTCTTTTTATACAATAAAAAAAGGAAGTAGCACATATTAATGCAATAAATGCAAGAATTGCCTGGTGGCCAATGGTATCAATATTTTTATAAACTAAAATGCCAAGTCCGCCACTTAATAGTAATACACCGAGATATAACAACGTTTTAATTTCCCAATGAATAGAAAACAATTGTTTGGCCTCAGCTTCTTTTATTTTTTCAAAGGAACTTTCAGAGATTAATCCTTCTTTGTGCAGTTGCTCAAAAAGATTTGTATTCATAATGAAGTAATGATAAGAAAAATTTACAACACCGGATGTCTTTTAAACTCCTTCTCTCTGTCAAACAAATAACGGTATGTAATTAATTTGCGGCTGATATGTGCGTTAATACCTAGAGCAATATTCATCATCTTGGGATTAAAATCACCAATCCATTGCATTTCATAATCATCGTAAGCTAATTGATGCTGTATAATTTTTGCCGCTTCAACAATCATAAAGGCATCTATACCTTTTCCCTGGAATTCCGGCACAATACCAAATATAATACCCGTAAACTTTTTATTACGTTTGGTCAGCTTCACCCAAAGAAATTTCAATTTGGCAAATAAATCAAACCGCCCGTTAAGGTATTTAAATAGCTGATTCAGATCCGGAATGTTTAACCAGATAGCAATAGGTTCATCTTTATAATAGGTGAACCAGCTGATACGTTCGTCCATCACCGGTTTCATTTTATTAAACATAATGATGGCTGTTTTTTCATCCATTTGTTTTAACCCGGCATGCCCGGCCCATGCTTTGTTATAAACTGTAGTAAAATCTCTGGCAAATTTTTCTAACTGATTTTTTTGAATATGCGTGGCTTTATAATTGGGGTCTTTAGAAAGCTCATCGTGCCGTTTAAAGAATTTTTCAGGCAATTGATCCTGTACCCTCATGGAATAACAGTATTGATTAAAAAAATTCTGAAATCCATACGTTTCAAATAACTGCTGATAGTAGGGTGGATTATAATTCATACAATAGAGTGGTTGTTGAAACCCCTCTACCTGCAAGCCCCACCAGCGGTCACGTTCACCAAAGTTGATAGGTCCATCCATGGCTTCCATGTCCTTGCTTTGTAACCATTGTTTGGCAGTATCAAATAACAGGTTTGCCGCATTTTGATCATTGATGCACTCAAAAAAACCCACACCGCCAACTGGCACATCATCGCCTTTGGTTTTGTATTTTTTATTTACAAACGCTGCTATGCGGCCAATTAATTTTCCCTGTTCATTTTTTAAAATCCAACGAATGATTTCTCCAAAACGAAACGCTTTGTTTTGATCTTTATCAAATACCAGCTCAATATCTTTATCCAATGGACGAATCCAGTTGAGATCATTATTATACATTTCAACAGCTACTCTTAAAAAAGCTTTTTCAGTTTGTTTATTTCTTACCTGTTCAATATTCATGTAAATCTTCAGGGAATTTTATTCCACGAAAATAGGCAGAGTTTTCTTTAACAAAACCTATACTTTAAATTATGATTCTTTTTAGATGATGTAATTACAACTAACTTATTTTTGAATGGATCAAAAAAACATACCTAAACTAACACTTATGAATTTAAAATCTACTCTTCTCATTTTAGTTTGTTGTATTCCTGCTGCCATTCAAACAAAAGCACAGGATTCTTCTTTTCAGTTAAGGGATTATAAATACCGAACACCCGGTTTCAGGGCTTTGCAGCTTGATTTAAACCTGGATGGCGGTGTGAGCAACTCAACGTTTGAAAACTGGAATAATTTTAAAAGCCGCTCTTTCCAAACAAGTCCATACATCAACTATTTCAAAATAATCAGCTCAGATAAACGTCAACACACTTCTAATCTTTTTTTAGACCCTTTCTACAATTCTGCTTTTAGTGGTACAGATACTTCGAAAACAAAGTCAAGGTCATCTTCTCTTTCATTCAGCTGGAACAGGATGGACAGATTCTTTTTCAGCAATAATTATTTCTTTGAAGCAGGAAACAATTTTTCAATTGCAGGAAACAGTAACTATCAGTCACAGCAAAATTTTACCCGTCGTTCTGAAGCAGGCAGTTTTCAAAACAAACTTAAACTTGGTGTGGGTAAGGGACGATTGGAAAATGTACAGGATGCACAAATGGCCATGTTTATTGTAAACGATTTAAAGAAAATGGGTTTGCTGCAATATGAGATAACAGGCGATAAACTGAATGAACTGGCAAAACTGATTACTGACATTAATAACCGCCGTGTGTTTGATAGCAGAATACGCCGCATTTATGAACTATCTAAAATTGATTCTTTTTTCCAGTCAAACAATTTGGTAAAAGGTTCATCCATTGCTTTATTTACAGCCATCAATGATAACTGGGCATTAGCATTTAATCCCGGACGACAGGCCGGTACAATTTATTATTTCAGGTTCAATCCTTCTTTTCAATGGAACAGGAATAGTAATAAGGAAAACACAGCTCTCAATAATTTTAAATCAACCCAAAAAGAATTTGCTTATGCTTATGAACCTGAAATAGGTTTTGAAAAGCAAAAACCGGTTAATTTATTCTGGCAAAAAAGTATGGGTGCATCATTATCGTTTGTGCAGGAATGGAGGCGAAATAAATCAGATTATGAAAATAGCAGTAACCCACCGCAACCAACGATTAATAATAATACGGCTGCTTCGTATTTATCTTTTACTGCGTTTTATGGTGTTGGATATTATCCTAACAACCGAACAATCATAAATGCAGGCTTGAATCTCAATTCTTTTTTACTGGTAAATAGTACCAATGGGCAAAATGGAGATTTTGATGTAAAGCCAGGGTTGTTCTTAAATGCAAATTATTTTGTGAACTACAGAACAAGGGTATTCCTGAATGCATCATCATCGTATTATTTTTATAATCCAAATGTTGTTCCTACACCAACATATATTTACCAAAGTTCCAGATTTGACGCTAACATCAGTGTTGGCTTTTCGCATATCATTTTCTAACTAATTTTTTCTGTACCTTGACTTGGTATGAAGAAATATATTTTAGCACTCGATCAGGGCACAACCAGCAGCCGTGCCATTGTATTTGATAAAAACGGTTCTATTATTTCCGTTGCTCAAAAAGAGTTTACACAAATATTTCCGCAGCCGGGTTGGGTGGAGCATGATCCCGAAGAAATATGGAGTACACAACTGGGTGTTGCAGCAGAAGCAATTACCAAAGCCGGATTAACAGCGGAAGATATTCATGCCATTGGTATTACCAATCAACGGGAAACAACCATTGTGTGGGATCGTAATACGGGCAAGCCTGTTTACAATGCCATTGTGTGGCAGGACAGGCGCACTGCCGATTTTTGTGATGAACTGAAAAAGAAAAATCTGCACATCCTTATTCAGCAACGTACCGGTTTAGTGGTGGATGCATACTTTAGCGCATCAAAAGTAAAATGGATTTTAGATAATGTGGAAGGTGCAAGGGAAAGAGCAGAAAAAGGAACACTTTGTTTTGGTACTGTTGACAGCTGGTTACTTTGGAATTTAACCAAGGGACAGGTGCATGCAACCGATGTAAGCAATGCAAGCCGCACCATGCTTATGAATTTACAAACCTTGCAATGGGATGGTGAACTGGAAAAAATATTTGACATTCCTGGAAATATGTTGCCACAAATAAGAAGCAGCAGTGAAGTGTATGGCACCACACAAAACATTCTTACAGCAAAAAATATTCCTATTGCAGGTATTGCTGGTGATCAGCAAAGTGCATTGTTCGGACAACTATGCACACAACCCGGCATGGTTAAGAATACGTATGGTACGGGATGTTTTATGTTGATGAATACAGGAGAGAAATCTGTGATCTCAAAAAATAATTTATTAACAACAGTAGCATGGAAGATTAATGGCAAAACGGAATATGCATTAGAAGGCAGTGTGTTTATTGCCGGTGCAGTGGTGCAATGGTTGAGAGATGGGTTAGGGATTATCCGAACTTCAGATGAAGTAGAAGCACTAGCAGCAAAAGTAAAAGATAGTGAAGGTGTGTATGTTGTTCCTGCGTTTACAGGTTTGGGTGCACCATACTGGAACCAGCATGCAAGAGGAACCATTGTTGGTATTACAAGAGGTACAAATGCATCACATATTGCAAAAGCAGCATTGGAAAGTATTGCCTATCAAACAGCAGATGTATTAAAAG
>DAIOWB010000232.1:0-4499 GCA_036758725.1 Lacibacter sp. | reverse complement strand
ACTGGGTAAACCCTACAACCAAAGAAGTAAAACTGCCCAATGATTTTGCTTTAGCATTAAAGAAAAATAAAAAACAAAAAGATTTTTTTAATGAACTTTCTTTCACAAATAAAAAAGAATTTATTGAATGGATAGTTACAGCCAAACAGGAGCAAACAAGAAAAGAAAGAATTGATGGCACTATAGAGCGGCTAGGTAAAGGCTGGAAAAATCCACGGAATATTTAAGCCATCTTACTTTTTAAATCAACAACAACTTTATTAATTACATCTTCAATATTATTAATAACATCCTTTATTTCTGCTGCTGTTAATTGATCGGCTGCATTTTTTTCTACAGATCGGATAACCTCTTTAAGCGAAACAATGCCCATATTGTCGATAGATGGTTTCATACGGTGTGCAATGGCACCAACTTTTGAAAAATCGTTCAATGCAAATGCAGCTTTCATTTCTTTCACAGATGCTGGCCCCTGCTCAATAAATAAATTGGTCATCTTATCAATAAAAGCCTGGTTGCCTTTTGCAATAGATTGTAGTTTGCTTAAATTATATAACGTATTTTTTGAAACAACGCCCTCTTCTTTTTCAGTTAACGAATATTTTTTACCTACCCAACGGGAGATTACATTCAGCAATTGATTTTCTTCAAAAGGTTTGCTGAGGTAATCATTCATACCGGCGTTAATAAACTTCTTATCGTCTCCTTTAATAGCAAATGCAGTTAATGCAATGATTGGAATGTTTTTATGTACGCTCTTCCTTATTTCTTTAGTTGCCTCTACTCCATCCATCACCGGCATTTGAACATCCATTAAAATAATATCAAATTTTTGCTTATCTAATTTTTCAATAGCATCTTTTCCGTTTTGTGCTTCTTCAATTTCTGCTCCGTAATTTTTTAAAATGGTTGATGCTACCAGGCGGTTCATTTCATTATCATCAGTAACGAGTATTTTTTTACCTGCAAGAATATTTGTATTAAATATTTCAGTTTCTTTTACCGGCAAATCAGCTGCTGTTCCTTTTTTAAATGTAATGGTAAACATGACAGCAGTACCCTTTCCTTTTACACTTTTCACTTCAATATTTCCACCCATCAGTTCTACCAATTCTTTACATATGCTCATTCCAAGTCCTGTGCCGCCAAACTTCCTTGTTACTGATTCATCTTCCTGTTTAAATTTCTGAAACAAATTTTTAATAAACGATTCGTCCATGCCTATCCCTGTATCAATAACAGAAACCTGAACTGTTTGTTGCGCTTCCGTTTCATCTATTATTTTACAACTTACATCTACACTGCCTTTTTCTGTAAACTTGATGGCATTGGACAATAAGTTTAATAATACCTGGTTTAGCCGGTAAGGATCACCAATTAAAACAGGTGATAGCATTGCATCACAAAATGTATTAGTTAAAATAATTCCTTTTTCTTCGGCCCGGTGCATCATTACCTGCATAGCACGCCCAACCACCAATTTAGGATCGAACCCAATGTTCTCCATGGCAAGTTTCCCGGCATCTATTTTTGAAAGATCAAGAATATCGTTGATGATGATAAGCAGATTTTCTGCAGCAGTATTAATAGTTCCCAGGTAAAATTGTTGCTGTTGGTTTAAACTGGTTTTAGCCAATTGATTACCCATACCAATAATGGCATTCATGGGTGTTCTTATTTCATGGCTCATATTGGCAAGAAAAGTTTCTTTGGTTTGCGCCAGTTGCTCTGCTCTTTCTCTTGCCATGATTAATTCTTTTTCCAATTCTTTCTGCTCATTTATATCAAGGCAAATAACAATTGAACCAATAAATTCTCCACGGTCGTTAAACTTAGGTGCTGAGCTCACCAACCACCATCTTTTTTTATCGTCTATTTGAATGGGCAATTCAAATGCCTCGCTTATTCCTTTTTTACGTTCTTCTGTTTTTTGATTTACATAATCAATTTGATCTACAGGTAAATAATCACTGATACGGCTACCTATAATTTTTTCGGCTGTTGAACCAACCATGTTCATTAAACTCTGGTTGGCAAAACTTATATTTTTATTGATATCAATTTCAATTAATCCCAGGTTCATATTGGCAATAATTCCACGGTACTTTTCTTCGTTTTTTCTTAATGCTTCTTCAAATAGTTTACGTTCAGTAATATCAATACCATATCCAATTACCTGAACAACCTCTTGTAGCTCATTTAAAACAGGATACATATTGCGAAGAACATACCTGGAACTTCCATCGGGCTGTTTTAATTCTTCTTCCCAGGATTGCAATTGCTTTATTGTTAGTACGTTATTAAAAACCTTGTTACGGCTTTCCAGTAAATACATTGGTTTATTTCTGTAACTCAGATATTCAGTATCCGTTTTTCCAACTACCCATTTCCTTACATTACGGTCTGCAATAGCTTTTGGATTTACATAGAGATATCGGTGATCTTTATCAAACACTGCAATATCTGCCGGTATATTATCCAGTATTTCTTCATAAAACAAACGTTGTGCTTCCAGTTTTTTATCTGCATTCATTTTTTCTGTGATCTCGGCATAAACCCATAAATGTCCCTGGTATTGTCCTTCATTCCAAATAGGAATAAAATCTCTTTCTAAAACCCGTCCATCTGTAAGTTCCAGTTTGTCTCCTGTAATGAGTTGTTTATCTTTCAGCAATTGATTAATACGTGAAACAAATTCATCCGGATTTATAAAGAGATGCTTGGTTTCTTCTGCCGATTGTGAATAATCAGTTCCTATTAATTGTGCAGGAGAAACTGGTATATTGAAAAACTCACAAAAACGCTGGTTGAGTAACGCAACGGTTCTGTTTTCGTTTTCCAATAGTACAGCAGCGTTGAGGTTAGAAATTAAAGAGGTTAACCTGCTGGCTGTTGATTCCAGCTTTTGTTCTGTTTCTTTTTGCTCTGTAATGTCGGTATGTGTTCCAATAATTTTTAATGGTTTACCGCTTGTTGTTTTTGCTAATACTACACCTCTATCAAGTACCCAACGAACTGACCCTTCTTTATGAATCATTCTGTATTCCAGTGAATGATGATCAATTAAACCACTTCTGTAATCAAGATCATTTTTCCTTACTTTCTCCCTGTCGTCTTTATGAATACAGTTGTACCATAAATCAACATTATTATTAAACTCATCAGTTGTAAATCCAAGTAATTTAAATTCCTGCTGAGAGAAACTGGTTTGTTCGGTTATAAAATCATGTTCCCACACATTATCACCAATCATTTGCATGGCCAGATTTATGCGCTGGTCAAATTCTTTTAATTTTTGCTGAGATTCTTTTTCCTTTGTAATGTCTTCTTCAATGGCAAAATATTTTACCACTTTACCTCTTTCATCTTTCAAGGCCTGACCTTGCAGGCGAAGCCAGTATGTATTTCCGTTTTTATGATAATTTAAAATTTCGCAAACAAAGGGTTCTCCTTTTTCAATTTGCTTTTTGATATAAATAATTGTTTCCGGATTGGTTTCAGGGCCCTGTAAAATATGACCGGGCTTTTTACCTTTCATTTCATCCAGTGAATATCCGGTTATTGTTTCAAAACTTTTATTAATCCATTCAACTTGGCCTTCCTCATTGGCAATAACAACACCATGTGTGTTTTCAGCTGCAATGGAAGATAAAATTCGTAACTGCTCTTCACTGGCTTTTTGTATAGAAATGTCCTCGATGATAGCAAAGTAATTTACTTTACCATCTTTATTTTTAATGGCCTGTCCTTTTGTTTTACCCCAATACCAACTACCATCTTTCCGGTAATGAATTAATTCATTTTGAAAGGATCGATGGTTTGAAAAATCATCTACCATTTTCTTTATTACCTCTTTATCGGTTAATGGCCCCCGTAAGAGTTCAACAGGTGTTTTGCCGATAATTTCTTCTTTGCTGCGCCCGGTGATATGCTGCATGCCTTCATTGCACCAGAATATTTTACCTGCTTCATCTGTAAAAACAATGCCGTTTTCATTGGCGCTTGCCACCATAGAAAGCCGTTCCAGTTCAGCTTTATCTTTTTTAAGCGTTTCTTTTTGCTGATTGATGGTTTTAAGCAGGTGTTTTAAATCTTCGGTAGTAATCTCCTGTGTTTTTAAAACATGCAGCAAATCAATCATAGGGTCATGATAAGCAAAGTCATGTAAAGTGAGGTTGTTCTCAATTACCTGCTCAATTGCACCAAACCAAGGTGAGCCAAGAAATAATAACTGATTGGTTTCAGGCAAAAATTCAATTTGTCCACGTAATGTTGTCCGTTGTTTGTTTTTACATTCAATTACTACAAGTTGAGATTGAAGTTGTTTTGTTGATGAAAAAGTTGGATTCTCCAATTCAGGGCGTTTAATAAAAAACGATTCATCAAACTGTTTTTCACTGGTAAGCGGAAATATTTTTCCCAGCGTCTTTCCAATTGCAGCAACCTGCATATCCTCATTAATGAGAATATAAAATGGAAAGAGCCGGTCAAACTGCTGC
>DAIOWB010000231.1:0-4502 GCA_036758725.1 Lacibacter sp. | reverse complement strand
TGATATTTTTATATGCAGGGTTAGCTGCAGTGATAATTGCATTGACAACAGTAAGTTTCCAGGCAATCAAGGCAGCTATTGCTAACCCGGTGAAAAGTTTGAGAACAGAATAAAAGTAAGGTATGATTAAAAATTATTTCAAAATAGCCTGGAGAAGTTTATTCAGGAATAAATTTCACACAACCATCAATTTAGTTGGGTTGGTCATTGGCTTTACCATTGGCTTATTGGTATTGCTGTTGGTATATGGACAATTTAGTTTTGATAAAAATCATGTTAACCGAAACAAAGTGTATCAGGCTTATATGGAGTATTATAAAGCAAATGGTGATGAAATTGGAAATTCATTTGCATATCCGGCTGGCCCCATCTATAAAGCAGAAGTAAATGCAGTTGATAAATCCACTCGTTTTTTGTTTGGAAGCAGGCTGGTTTTATATAATAATAAGGAAATAGAAGCTACTACCATGTTGGTTGATGAAGATTTTCTCAGCATGTTTACATTTCCGGTAGTAAAAGGAAATAAATATAACCCACTTAAAAATCTGGGTGATGTGGTGCTTACCGAAAAAACATCAAAAATTATATTTGGCACTGAAGACCCGATTGGTAAAACCATCAAAGCAGGATATGGAAGTGAACTAAAAGAAATGACCGTTGCTGCAGTGGTAAAAGATTTTCCACTGAACTCCAGCATCCGTTTTGATATCCTGGCACGTATTGAAAACCGAAGTGACTATGCAGTTGATAAAAATAACTGGAACAATCAGCATCATCCTGTATTTGTCATGTTGAAAGATGGGGCGACACAGCAACAGGCCGAGCAACAGTTGCGTTTGGTAAATCAAAAATATCTTCCTGATTGGACTGTTGGTTTAAAAAAGGAAGGTGCAAGGCCGGATAAGAATGGAGATGTGTTTGCTACCAAGCTGGCTTCATTGAAGAATTTACATTTTCTTCCACACATTGCAAGTAGTGGTGGTTCAATTAACAAGGCACAGGTGTTTATTATGCTGGCCATAGGCATGCTCATTATCCTTATTGCCTGTTTTAATTTTGTAAATACCAACCTGGCAAGTGCATTTACGAGAAGTAAAGAAATTGGTGTACGAAAATGTTTGGGTGCAGCTAAGCATAAATTATTTGCACAATTGTGGAGCGAAAGCTTATTGGTTTGTGTGATTGCATTTCTCATTTCATTATTACTGATAAATATTCTGGTTGGCGTTCTCAAACAACAGGTAATTCTGAATATGCCGTTGGCAGAAATGCTTTGGCAACCAGCTTACTTGTTAATGGGAGTTGGTTTGCTTTTGTTGGTTTCATTTATTGCCGGTGGTTATCCATCCTGGCTCATGTCAAGATTCAAGCTGGTGGAAACCCTGAAAGGTAAAGTTGCATTAAAACGTAAAAGCATTATTCGCAGTTCTTTAATTGTAACACAATTTGTAATTGCCTGCATCATGATTAGCTGTACGTTTATTATTTATAGTCAATTTAAGTTTTTGCAGAATGCAGATTTGGGTATTAATAAGGAGTATGTCATCAGTATTCCGTTAAAGAAACCATCAGAAGGCAGAAGCAACATTCAAAAACTGAGAAGCCGCCTTTCTTCCAATCCGGCTATTCTATCCATCACAGGCAGCAGCATTAATATCGGGCTGGGACTGGATAAAAGTTCTTCTAAAATGACAAATGGGTTTGGTTACAAAGACGGAACGATTAATACAAACATGGCTTTTGTTGATTATGATTATCTCAAAACTTTCGGTATTAAAACCATTGAAGGAAAAGATATGGATGCAACCATTGCTGCAGATACTTTGAAGCATGTAATTGTAACTGAAAGTGTAGCCCAACAGTTTAAAGAAAAGCAATTGGTGGGAATGAATATTCTTGTTGATAGTTCTGCTGCCGCCTGGCATATTGAAGCGATTATTCCTGATTTTCATTTATACTCATTAAGAGAAGTAAAAGAACCCTTAACACTGGTACTGGATAAAACGAGCCCTGTTTCTTATTGCTTTATTAAAACCAATGCACAAAATAAAGTTGCAGTAATGGATGCTGTAAAAAAGGAAATGGCTTTGCTGGAACCCGGCCGTGAGTTTAAAGGTTCCTTTATTGATGATAATCTGCAGCAATTGTACAAACAGGAGCAAATCATGTCTATTGTATTTAGTACTGCAGCAGGTATTGCTATTGTACTTTCCTGTATGGGTTTACTGGCAATGGTATTGCTCATGATACAGCAACGGGTAAAAGAAATTGGTGTACGGAAAGTATTAGGTGCAAGTGTGCCGAACATTTCCGTTTTAATTTCCAGGGACTTTTTGTCGCTGGTACTGATTGCAGTATTGATTGCAACACCTGTTTCCTGGCTGGCAATGAACAAGTGGTTGCAATCATTTGCTTATCGCATTGAAATTCATTGGTGGATGTTTGTACTGGTAGCTGTTGTGGCATTGTTGATTGCCATGATTACTATCAGTTTTAATACAGTGAGTGCAGCAAGACAAAACCCGGTTAAAAATCTAAGAACAGAATAAATATTTTTCAATCATGTTCAAGAATTATTTCAAAATCGTTTTACGCAATATGTGGCGTTACAAGGGCTACACCTTGTTAAACATAATTGGAATGGCGATTGGAATTGCTGCCATCGTCTGGGGGTACCAGGATTACCGTTTCAGTTTCAGCTTTGATAATTTTCATAAAGATGGTGATAAAATATACCGTGCACTTTCCTATAAAGAAGGCGCCAATGGGGTGAAAGGAGTTTTCCCGATGGCTGCTGTCATGCAGGCTCAAAAGGAATTTACAGGAATTGAAAAAGCAGTCAGGTTTGATGGCAGGGGGCTGAGCATTAAATATGATAAAGATGAACCATTTGCTGAACAGGCATATTTCACCGACCCAGCGTTTTTTGATTTATTTAATTTCCCGCTGGTATCCGGTTCAAATAATATTACTGATAAAAATGCCCTGTTGATTACTGAAAGAACAGCCCAAAAATATTTTGGTAAAGCTGATGCTCTTGGAAAAACATTGATTTTTTACTCAGGCGATTCGTATGAGATGCCGCTTACAGTAACCGGTGTGCTTAAAGATTTTCCAATAAACTCTACACTGCAATTTGATTTCATTACAAACTTTGAAAATTATTTGAAAGGTGATGGAACAAAGATTGCACCCGATGACTGGAGCTGGATGTTAGATGCTGCATATTTTAAAATACCCAACGCAACTGATGCGCCAAGGTTGGCAAAAGAGCTTGATAAGTATATCCCTGTCCAGAGAAAAGCAAGAGAGGATTGGAAAACGGCCGGGTTTAAACTCATTACTCTAAATGAAAATGCTGCTCTTTCCGGTTTGGATAATAATAATATTCGGGAAAGACCGGAAGATTCTGCAGCCTATGGACCTTTTATTCTTGCTATATTAATTTTTCTTTCTGCCTGTCTCAATTTTTCTAACACTACTATTTCCCGTGCAAACAGAAGATTAAAAGAAATAGGAATGCGTAAAGTGATGGGTAGTTCATACCGGCAATTAATTTTTCAGATGCTGCTTGAATGTGGGTTTATAGTTGTGCTGGCAGTACTGCTTTCAGTATTCCTTAATTATCTCTGGTTCCCTGCATTTAATCAAATGTTCAATGGAGTTAAATTGGAAGCCCACTATTTCAATGATGTAAAACTGCTGGTCTTTATTGGCATTACAATTTTTATCACAACACTTTTAGCTGGGGCATATCCCGCATTTTATATCAGCCGGTTTAATCCATCCACTATTTTCAGGGGCACTGTAAAATTTGGCGGAACAAATCTTTTTTCCAGGATTATGCTCGGCCTGCAACTATCCATTGCTATCATCACCGTTATTGCCGGAATTGGGTTTGCCCGCAATGCCGAGTTTCAAAAAAACTATGATTACGGGTATAATATTGAAAACACAATTGGCACCATTGTTACCGATACAACTTTATTTGCTGCTTTTAAAAATGAAGTTGCAGCCATTCCACAGGTAACTGCATTAGCCGGTACCCGGAATCATATCGGGTTTGGTTGGCGGAATGTAGTGGCAGAAGCTGAGAATAAAAAAAATGAAGCTAATTACCTCGAAGTAGGAAGAGATTATTTAAAAACAATGAATTTAAAAATTGTTGAGGGCAGAGAATTTGATGTACAAATGGAAGGTGATTATACCAGTTCCATTTTAATTACACAAAACATGGCAGCCAATTATGGCTGGAATGATAAAGAAGCACTGGGCAAAAAGATTTTTATTGATAGTGTGAATTATTCAGTAGTCGGAGTATTAAAAGATTTTCATCTTGATATGTTGTTTAACCCTCTTGAGCCCGTAGTATTTAAACTTGCAAAGGAAAACAGGTACCAATTTCTTGTTCTGCAATCAAAAATTTCAGATTTGGAATTGGTGCATGCTAAAACAAAAGATGCATGGAAAAAAATCTTTCCTTCTAAACCTTTCAATGGGTT
>DAIOWB010000230.1:0-4555 GCA_036758725.1 Lacibacter sp. | reverse complement strand
GATTAAGTACCATCATCAGCGTTAAGGTGCCGGAACCACAATTTGAAGGACAAACAAAAACTAAATTAGGCAACAGTGAAGTAAGTGGTATAGTTGAAACCACCGTTGGCCGTACACTGGAAGCCTTCTTAGAAGAAAATCCAAGAGAAGCAAAAAACATAGTTCAGAAAATTATATTAGCTGCACAGGCAAGAGCAGCTGCAAGAAAGGCTCGTGAATTAGTACAACGTAAAACTGTTTTAAGTGGCGGTGGTTTACCCGGTAAACTGGCCGATTGCTCAGACAGGGATCCTGAACGTTGTGAATTATATTTAGTTGAGGGAGATTCAGCAGGTGGTACAGCTAAGCAAGGCCGTGACCGCTCATTTCAGGCTATTCTTCCATTACGTGGTAAGATTTTGAACGTTGAAAAAGCAATGGAGCATAAGATTTATGATAATGAAGAGATACGTAATATGTTTACCGCATTGGGAGTAAAAATGGGAACTCCGGAAGATGCCAAAGCGTTAGATATTAGCAAGCTTCGTTATCATAAAGTGATTATCATGACCGATGCTGATGTGGATGGAAGCCATATTGCCACTTTGATTCTTACTTTCTTCTTCCGTTATATGAAGGAAATTGTTGAGCAAGGTTATTTATTCATAGCTCAACCACCTTTATACCAGGTTAAAAAAGGAAAAGACATGGCTTATGCATGGAATGAAGAAGACCGTAAGGCTTTTGTAACAAAGTTTGGACAAGGCAAAGATGATAGTGTAAATGTTCAACGATATAAAGGTTTGGGTGAAATGAATGCAGATCAGCTTTGGGAAACAACCATGAGCCCGGGCACAAGAACATTAAAGCTTGTAACTATTGAAAGTGCAGCTGAAGCAGACCGTGTATTTAGTATGCTGATGGGTGATGAAGTAGCTCCTAGAAGAGAGTTTATTGAAAGCCATGCTAAGTATGCTAAGATTGATGTATAGGTTTCAGAGGGAAGATTTTACAACAATAATAGGAAAAGCGACTTTAATAGTCGCTTTTTTGTGATGATTATCAACTACTTACACATGTGGAAAAGCATTTGCTTCCCTTTTTTGAGAAACCTGTACTTTTGACCTTCCGGAAGGGCCGGAATTATTAACTAACCCCAAATATTAGAATTATGCAATTAACAGCGTATAACGTAAAAACAAAAGAAAAGAATGTTCCTATTTTGAATGCAGTTGTTTCCCGTACTGCCAAAGGAGGATATATCGCAAAAGGTGATGATGGAAAAGGTAATAAGCTTACTGCTTTGTTAGGTGAAGCAAAAGCTTTAGAAGCTATTGCTGCAGGAACAGCAAAGAAAGGCTGGGATTAATTTTTTTAATCGCAATAAAAAAGTCGCCCCGCATTTTGTGGGGCGACTTTTATTTTGACAAGGCATCAAATATTACATTTTAAAGGTTCAAATTGAATTTTATAATGGAAACCTGTTTGCAATGCCTCTTGTTACGCTCTGTATAGATTGTTGTACAGGATAATTCCAATCGGTAGAGTTTCTTAACCTGGTGCTCCATACAGTATAACCCTGTCTCATTAAAGCACAGTTTACATACATATCGCTTGTACGGGCCATTCCGGTAGGGAGGTTAATACCAGGAATTGTTTTATTAACGATTCCACCAATTACATCAACTCCAATAGCCGCTTCATTACTCATAATTCTGTTTTGCGTAACTCTCATCATTACTACTGCATCAACACCTAATAATTTAGATAATTCCTGTGCATCCATTTGCCAGGCAGTAGAATCATTGATGCCTTTTTCAGTCATTAGTTTGAGTGTTTTATCAATGTTCTGAAATTGCACCTGTGAGTAATTTCTTGTACGGTAATCATAAAATTGAACCAGATCAATATAGAGTGCCTGGTACATAAATTTCCGTTGTTCTTCTACCGTTTTTTGAAATTTTTCAGCAGTCATGTTTTTAGGCATATTCCCCACTACTTCTAATTGTACAGGTAAAATGGCAATTGTTCTGATGTTATACCGGTCAACACGTTCCATCATTTTTCTTCTGGCGCAGGATGTAATAATAACAGAGAATGATAAAAGGAGTAAAACTTGTTTCATAAGCTTCGGGTTTTGTGAATAATACAATGTGTCATTGAGAACAGCACAAGCTCAATGCCAGAAATATTAAAACGGCAAACCCTTTACTTTTATTATATTTTGATTAACAATGTAATCGTAAAACTACTTATTTGATGAGCCGGATTGAAAAAGGATAACGGTATAAAATATTATCACTTGCTTTTATAGCTGCAATAACACAAAAAATAATGGATGCACAATAAACAGCAATCAGTAAAAATATACCTACAAGCAATAAAACTAAAATACCACTGATGATGTAAAAAATAAAAATCGAAATCTGAAAGTTGAGTGCTTCTTTTGCATGCTCAGCAACATAGGTTGACTCATCTTTTTTAATAAGATAAATAACTAAAGCCGGAATTATCCAAAAGAAAATAGAAAGCACATGACAAAGAATAGCCAACGTACGCTCATCACTGCTTACATCGGCGTATTTAACTTCAGTTGATTGTGTGAACTTTTGTTCCATTATAGTTGGTTTAGAACAGAAAGTTATGAAAAGAATCGGGAAAGCCTAAATGCTTACTTCTTTTTCTTTTACGGCTTCATGCATACGTTTTAATAACCGAAGCAGCATTTCCATTCCCTTTACATCTTCAATTACCAGCATAAACAATTTTCCGTTTTGTTTTAGCCTGGCTTTATTCAATGAGGTTTGAATAAACTGCATAATATTATTGAATGTAGCAGATTCAAAATAAGGGGAATCAGGATTATTTATAAAATAACAACGGAGTGTTTCACTTTTAAGGGTCATTTTTTCAAATCCTAATTCTACTGCCAGTTTCCGACAACGAACTGTACAAAACAAATCTTCTACCTGCGCAGGAATGGGGCCAAACCTGTCCTGCAATTCAGTATGAAATGCTAGAAGATCCTCTTCCGATTCACAATTATCCAATCTTGAATAAAGACTTAAACGTTCTGCAATGCTTTCAACATAAGCATCGGGTATGAGAATTTCAAGATCGGTATCAATCATACAATCTTTTACAAAGTTTTCATCTTTTTGAATTTCTTCTTTAAACAGATCACGGAATTTGGTACGTTTTAATTCCCTGATGGCCTCATCTAACACTTTCTGATACATTTCAAAACCTATTTCTGCCATAAAACCACTTTGCTCACCTCCCAGCATATTACCTGCACCACGTATATCCAGATCACGCATGGCAATTTGAAAACCACTGCCCAGTTCACTGTGCTGCTCTAATGTTTGTAATCGCTTTCTTGAATCGTTTGGTAAAGTACTCATTGGTGGTGCCAGCAAATAACAGAATGCTTTTTTGTTGCTGCGCCCTACCCTTCCCCGTAACTGATGCAGATCACTTAAACCAAACTGATGTGCATTGTTAATGATGATGGTATTTACATTAGCAATATCAACACCGCTTTCAACAATGTTTGTACAAACAAGAACATCATATTTTTTACCGATGAAGTCAAAAATGCGTTCTTCCAGTTCATGGCCTTCCATTTGCCCATGAGCAAAACCGATGCTTAGATCAGGACAAAGACGTTGAATGATAGCTGCCATCTCAGCTAATCCTGCAATACGATTATGAATAAAAAAGATTTGTCCGCCACGTTCTGTTTCATAATAGATGGCATCACGGATAAAATCTTCCTGAAACACCTGTACTTCAGTTTGAATTGGTTGTCGGTTTGGCGGCGGTGTATTTATAATACTGAGATCTCTGGCACCCATTAAACTGAATTGTAATGTTCTTGGTATGGGTGTTGCCGTTAGTGTAAGTGAATCAACATTGGTTTTTAATGTTTTTATTTTCTCTTTATGACCTACACCAAACTTTTGTTCTTCATCAACAACCAATAAACCAAGCTGCTTAAACTTTACATCTTTTCCTAACAATGCATGTGTACCAATGATGATATCCACTTTTCCTTCTTCCAGCTTTTGATAAGTTTCTTTTTTTTCTTTAGCCGATTTAAAACGGTTTACATAATCAACTGTTACAGGGAAATCCTTTAACCGGTCCTGAAATGTTTTATAATGCTGGTAAGCCAGAATGGTTGTAGGTACCATGATAGCTGCCTGCTTTCCATCACAAACCGTTTTAAAAGCAGCCCGTATGGCAATTTCAGTTTTACCAAAACCTACATCACCGCATACAAGCCTGTCCATAGGTGCCGGAGATTCCATGTCTTTCTTAACATCAATTGTTGCCTTACTCTGGTCGGGAGTATCTTCATACATAAAGGAAGCCTCTAACTCTGTTTGTAAATAACTATCGGGAGTATGAGCAAATCCTTCCTGTGCTTTTCGTTGGGCATAAAGTTGTATAAGGTCAAACGCAATTTCTTTTACTTTAATTTTTGTTTTTTCTTTCAGCCTTTGCCATACATCGCTTCCCAGTTTGTTTATTTTTGGTACACTTCCTTCCTTACCGGTATACTTGGAAATTT
>DAIOWB010000229.1:0-4566 GCA_036758725.1 Lacibacter sp. | reverse complement strand
ACTTACATATTATGAGTACAGCGGTAAAATATTTATGGCGCATTTTTTTTGGAGGTGCAGCTGCTTTCTTTTTGATTGTGATAATGGCCAACTTTGGGTTATTGGGCAAAATGCCTTCTTTAGAAGAACTGGAAAATCCGGCGGCATCATTAGCCAGTGAAGTTATTGCAGATGACGGAACCCAGATGGGGAAATTTTATATTGAAGACAGAACCAATGTTGATTATAAAGACATTTCAAAAAACATAGTTAATGCATTAATTGCAGCAGAAGACGAACGTTTTTTCAATCATTCCGGCATTGATGGGAAAGCATTGGCAAGAGCGATCATCAAATTAGGAAGCGATGGAGGTGGCAGTACCATTACACAACAGTTAGCCTTAAACCTTTTTAAAGAACGGGCAAAAAACAAATTACTACGTGTTATTCAAAAAATACAGGAATGGATCATATCTGTAAAGCTGGAACGCAATTTTACCAAGGAAGAAATTATTGCCTTATATCTCAATACTGTAGAGTATAGTGATAATGTGTTTGGCATACGCAATGCAAGCAAAACTTTTTTTCAAAAAGAACCTGCTTTAGTTTCAGTGGAAGAGGCTGCATTGCTGGTTGGTATGGTAAATGCACCTTATGCATATAATCCAAGAATTTTTCCTGCTAAAGCAATCCAAAAAAGAAATGCAGTTTTAAATGATCTGGCCCGGAATAATTTTATTACGCAGGATGAAGCAAACAATTTAAAAAGTAAACCCATCCGTTTAAATTATAAAAAACTGGATGAAAGTACCGGCCTTGCTCCTTATTTCCGGGATGTACTGAGAGATCAGATGAAGAAATGGAGTAAAGAAAATAAAAAGAAAAACGGTGAGCCTTATAACATTTATAAAGATGGATTAAAAATATATACAACCATAAATCCACGTATGCAGTTGTATGCTGAAGAAGCTGTGGTAAAACACATGAGTGCATTGCAAAAAAATTACTGGACACTGCCCTGGATAAAAAATAACAGCATCTGGAAAGGCCATGAAAAAATTCTTGAACGGGCAATGAAGGAAAGTGATCGTTGGAAATCGATGGAAGCAGAAGAAGTAAGTGAAGCCGAAATAAGAAAAGCTTTTCAAACTAAAGTAAAAATGAAAGTATTTGCATGGAATGCAAAAAGAGAAATGGATACCGTAATGACTCCATTTGATTCCATCAGATATCACAGAATGATCATACAAACAGGATTTATGGTGATGGATCCGTTTACCGGTGAAGTAAAAGCCTGGGTTGGTGGTGTTCATTTTAAGAAATTTAAATACGACCACGTAAACTTTAATACTAAACGACAGGTTGGTTCAACATTTAAACCCATTCTATATGCATATGCAGTTGAAAATGGATTTACACCTGAAACGGTTTTGCCAAATGGTCCAATAAACCTGGGAGGAAAGATGATTAGCGGTACCGGTGGACCAATGGCTTACTGCCTGGCTTATTCAAAGAATCCGGGTGCTGCCTATTTAATGAATCAGTTTGGAGTTAAAAGTGTTATTACGTTTGCACAATCTGCAGGAATTAAATCTACCATGCCGCCCTATCCTTCTATAGCTTTAGGCAGTGCTGATTTAAGTGTGTTTGAAATGCTTCATAGTTACACTATGTTTCCTACCAATGGCATGAGTACCGATCCTATTTACATTTCACGGATTGAAGACCGTAATGGAAATATACTTCAGAGTTTTGCTCCGGAACAAAAAATGGTATTAAGTGAAGCAGCAGCATTTACCATGGTTAAAATGATGCAGGGTGTTGTTGATTTTGGTACTGGTAAAAGATTAAGAGGAATGGGTTTAAGTGGAGATATGGCGGGAAAAACAGGAACAACCAATGACAATACTGACACCTGGTTTATAGGTTATACTCCCCAGTTATTAGCCGGTGGATGGGTTGGTTGTGATGATCCGTTTTTAAAAATGGTGGGTGAAGGTAACCGTACAGCTATGCCCATATGGGGTTATTTTATGGATAGAGTTCAAAACGATAAAACATTAGGCATCGATAAGAATGCAAAATTTGTACAACCAGAAAGCATGAAGGTTGAAACCTTTATGGATTATGAAAATTTTGCAGACCGATACAGAAACGAACCTGATGCAGAAAATACAGATGCCGGTAATGGCACATCAGCTGATTATAACGATATTGTAATTATACCCGATTCAACATTAAAACCTGAATCAGAATTAAATCAGGAACAAAATGTTTTAAAAGAAGCAAAGTCCGAAGCACAAAATAATGATGAAAAAAAACCAACCACTCCTGTTAAAGAAGAAGTAAAGCAACCTGCCAATACAGAGAAGAAGTCAATTTTTAATATTCTTAAGAAGAAGAAACCGCAGGCAGAACCTAAACCTGCAGGATAATCTTAAAAATGCAATCATAAAAAAACTTCAGCATAAAAGCTGAAGTTTTTTTTATGATAATGATGAGCTGAATGCTAATTTATAAATACCATCTTTTGATTTAATACATGTAAAAAAGAAACTGGTTATATAAGGCATATTAATTTGCTCTTCTGCATCGCTTAAGCCAACATCACCACTGATATAAATTTCTGAAGTAGATGTTTCCAACGCTTCATACCCTTTTGGAACAACTGCATTTCCATAACCCATATCATAGTGTGTATAAGCCAGTTTTTCTATTAAGTTTTCAAGAAACAATGGTTCATCGATGGTTGCTGCTATTTGTAAAAGTTTTTTCATTTGTATTCTTTTTAGAGATTTACCAGTCTGTTTATCTACGATCTTTTCTAGTATATAGATGCACAGAAAACCCAAATGATTACTAAAGAAATGTGAAAGAACAGCAGTTGGGTTAAAAGCTGATTGTTTTACTGCTGCTCAAAGGCTGCCCCGCTTAGCTGCAAATCCCCGACTATGATTTGGCTTATGTGCACAGGCAGGAGGGATTGAAAGCGGGCGGGGAACCACTGTTGATTACACTATTTAAGTTAACAGCCCCCTATTTTTCATTTCTTTTCTTGCCATTCGTATTCTGAAACTTATTTTTGCGCTTTCTCTTCATTAACAACCAGAAAATTTATGTGTGGAATTGTAGCGTATATAGGAGGCCGTGAAGCCTATCCGGTTATATTAAAAGGTTTAAAACGTTTAGAATACCGTGGTTACGACAGCGCCGGAGTTGCGTTATTAAATAACGGTATGAAAGTTTATAAAAAGAAAGGTAGAGTTGCAGAACTGGAAGAAGAAGTAATTGGGAAAGACTTGCATGCACATATTGGCATTGGACATACACGTTGGGCAACACATGGTGAACCCAGCGACAGAAACGCACATCCTCATTTATCAAAGAGTGGCAAACTTGCCATGATTCATAATGGTATTATTGAAAACTATGGTTCTATTAAACAAGAACTTTTGAATAAAGGATACACTTTTAAAAGCGATACCGATACGGAAGTGTTACTGAATTTTATTGAAGACATTAAACTAAATAACAACTCTACTACGGAAGAAGCAATACGTATTGCATTAAAACGTGTTGTAGGTGCTTATGTTATTGTTTTGCTTGATGAAGATAATCCTGACACATTAATTGCAGCAAGAAAAGGAAGTCCGTTAGTTATTGGCATTGGTAAAAATGAACACTTTCTTGCAAGTGATGCATCTCCTATTATTGAATACACCAAAGAAGTAGTGTATGTAAATGATTATGAACTAGCCATTATTAAGTCGGATGAATTAATTCTTAAAAACCTGGGTAATGAAATCATAACTCCGTTTGTTCAAAAACTTGACATGGAGTTGGCAGCTATTGAAAAAGGTGGTTACGATCACTTTATGATGAAGGAAATTAATGAGCAGCCCTTAACCATTCAGGATTGTTTACGTGGCCGATTAGATGCAACTACAGGCCGTATTACCATGGCTGGTGTTGAGAACAATATTGAGCAGTTAAAAAATGCACAACGCATCGTCATCATTGCATGTGGCACCAGCTGGCATGCAGGTTTGGTTGCTGAATATATAATTGAAGAGCTTTGCCGTATTCCTGTTGAAGTGGAATATGCATCAGAATTCCGATACAGAAATCCCGTTGTAAATAAAGGCGATGTAATTATTGCTATTTCACAAAGTGGTGAAACGGCCGATACTATTGTTGCTATTGATAAAGCAAAAGAACAAGGTGCTTTCATTTTTGGCGTTGTAAATGCTGTGGGCAGTTCCATTGCACGACTTTCCCATGCCGGTGCATATACACATGCCGGACCTGAAATTGGAGTTGCCAGTACAAAAGCATTTACTGCACAGTTGGTAGTATTAACCATGGTTGCATTAAAAATTGCTATTGAAAAAGGAACTATTGATCATGAGCGCTATATGCATTTGCTTAAAGAGTTACACGAAATTCCTGAAAAAGTGAAACTGTTACTTGAACAAACAGATAAAGTAAAAGAAATTGGATTAAAGTATAAAGAGGCAAGAGACTTCTTATACCTGGGCCGTGGTTATAATTTTCCTGTAGCATTAGAAGGTGCATTAAAGCTCAAAG
>DAIOWB010000228.1:0-4575 GCA_036758725.1 Lacibacter sp. | reverse complement strand
ACATTATTATTTCAGGGATAAGGATAAATTGTTTGAAGTTGTTTTCCTGGCAGAGGCGCAAAAATTTTTCCCAAAGATTAACGCCATATTCAATTCGGATGATAAGTTATTTGAAAAGATTGAAAATTTTGTAAGCGAGTATATTGATGAGATGCAGGAAAATCCTTACCTGCCCTGGTTTGTAATGAATGAACTGCACCGTGACCCCGACCAGTTTATGTATAAAATTTGGGGTAAAGACAATTTACCCAAACCCGGAAAATTTCTTGAGCAAATTGAAAAAGAAGTAAAGAAAGGAACGATAAAAAAAATCAGCCCGGTTCATTTACTCATGAATCTTTTATCCATGACCATTTTCCCGTTTGTTGCCAAACCCATGCTGACACGCAACCTTCGGTTAAATGAAAAACAATTCATACAGATAATGGAAGAGCGGAAAACAGAAGTGCCAAAATTTATAATTGATTCAATAAAAAAATAATTACTTACGATGAAACGCTTATTGATACTAATTATTAATTATTCATTATTAATAATTAATTCCTCAGCTCAAGAGCCTCTTAGTCTGCAAAAAGCCTATGAACTGGCCCAGCAAAACTATCCGATGATTAAGCAACGGGATTTAATAAAACAATCAAAAGATATAACGATTGATAACTTGAGTAAGGGTTTTTTGCCGCAGTTCAATTTAAGTGGACAGGCAACCTATCAATCAGAAGTAACTCAGGTAAAAATTCCAATCCCGGGAGTAACTGTCAATCCGCTGGATAAAGACCAGTATAAAATTCTGGCCGATATCAATCAGTTGATTTATGATGGAGGCGTAATTAAAGAACAAAAAAATATTCAGCAGTTGAATGAAGAAGCCGAACAGCAAAAAGTGGAAGTAGAAATGTACAAACTGAAAGAAAGAATCAATCAACTCTTTCTTGGCGTCATGTTTTTAGATGAACAACTGAAACAGGTTGATTTAATAAAAACAGATTTAAATACCGGGGCTAAAAAAGTCGAAGCACAGGTAAATAATGGTGTTGCCTTTAAATCAAACCTGAATGTATTAAAAGCAGAAATACTGAAAGCTGACCAGCGGATGATTGAACTGAAAGCAACTCGAAAAGGATTGACCGATGTGCTGGGTTTATTTATCAATCAAACGCTACCGGAAAATATTCAATTGGAAAAACCGGTTGTGGAATCTGTTGTTGTAATTAATGAAATACAAAGACCCGAGCTGAAATTATTTTCTACGCAGGAAAAACTAATCGGCGGACAGCTTAAACTGATTGATTCAAAGAATAAGCCTAAGGCAAGCATGTTCGTGCAAGGTGGTTATGGAAAGCCGGGATTAAATTTTCTAAAAAATGAGTTTGCATTTTTCTATACAACCGGGTTGCGGCTCAACTGGAATTTTGGCGGTCTCTATACCAAACAAAATGAAAAAAAACTGGTTGAAATAAATCAGCAATCAGTGAATGTGCAGAAAGATGTTTTTTTACTGAATACAAATACCCAGTTAAAACAACAGCAATCAGAAATTGAAAAACTTCTGAAACTGATTGCAGCCGATAACGAGATTATAGATTTAAGAATAAAAGTAAAAGATGCCGCTAAAGCGCAATTGGAAAACGGTGTGATAACAGCCAATGATTACCTGCGTGAAGTAAATGCGGAAGACCAGTCGCGACAATCACTGATTACGCACCAGGTACAATTGTTACAGGCACAAATTAATTATCAAACAATTTCAGGAAAACAATAAGGCCTCCCCAAACCCCGCCAAAGGCGGGGCTTAAAAACACTTAATATGAAAAGTTTACATCTATTAATTATCGTCTCAGGTTTAATTCTTATTTCATGCAATGGCAACGGAAATATATCTGATGCTTCCGGCACATTTGAAGCAGATGAAACTATTGTTTCATCCGAAATGTCAGGTAAAATAATTTCATTCAATGTGGAGGAAGGCGCCGTTCTTTTTAAAGACAGTGTAATAGGAGCAGTGGATGCTACCAATATTTCATTACAGCAGGACCAGGTAGAAGCCAGCATCCAGGCATTGGGTCAAAAAACATCTGATGTAACCCCACAGATTCAATTATTGCAAAATCAAATTGCTGTTCAGCAATCGCAACTGGATAATTTACTTCATGAAAAAAGCCGGATTGAAAATCTTATAAAAGCCGATGCAGCTACCGGCAAGCAATTAGATGATATCAATGCACAAATTGATGTGGTAAAAAAAAGTATGAGTGTGACGCAGCAACAGATAAATGTTCAGAAAAATAATATTGCAACGCAGAACCGCAGTATTCTCAGCGAAGCGGAACCATTAAGAAAAAGAATTGCACAATTAAAAGACCAGCAGCAGCGGGCAAATATCATCAACCCAATTAATGGTACTGTAACAACCAAGTATGCTGAAACAGGTGAAATAACTTCTGCAGGAAAAGCTTTGTATAAAATAGCTGATTTGTCTTCATTGAATTTAAGAGCTTATATCACCGGTGTACAATTGCCTTTAATAAAATTAAATCAGACAGTAAAAGTGTTAATTGATGAAGGAGCAAAAAAGTATAAGGAATACAGCGGAACAATTATCTGGATTTCAGATAAGGCAGAGTTTACACCCAAAACAATTCAGACAAAAGAAGAAAGAGCAAACCTGGTGTATGCTATAAAAGTGAAAGTAAAGAATGACGGGTATTTAAAAATCGGGATGTATGGGGAAGTGAAGTTTAGCCAATAGCCGTTAGCTATTAGCTTATAGCAAATGAAGAATTTTATTTATAAAAATGCTAATAGCTCACAGCTAATAGCTAAAAGCTCGAAATGAATTCAGTTATTGTAGAAAATATTATCAAAACCTACGGTAAGAAAAAAGAAGTTACCGCATTAAATGATATTTCTTTTAATGTTAAGAAAGGAGAGTTGTATGGCATTATCGGTCCTGATGGTGCTGGTAAAACTTCGCTGTTCAGAATTCTTACTACATTATTACTAGCTGATAGTGGTAAAGTATCGGTAGATGGATTTGATGTGGTAAAGGATTATAAACAAATCAGAAAACGGGTGGGTTATATGCCGGGTAAGTTTTCATTATATCCTGATCTTTCAGTAGAAGAGAACCTGAGCTTCTTTGCTACTATTTTTAATACAAGCATTAAAGAGAATTATGATTTGATAAAAGATATCTATGTGCAGATAGAGCCTTTTAAAAAACGGAAAGCCGGAAAACTATCCGGTGGTATGAAACAAAAGCTTGCATTGAGCTGTGCATTGATTCACCGTCCATCTGTTTTATTTCTTGATGAACCGACAACGGGTGTTGATGCAGTATCAAGAAAAGAATTCTGGGAAATGTTAAAGGGATTGAAACAGCAGGGCATTACAATTCTTGTTTCCACGCCTTATATGGATGAAGCAAGTCTTTGTGATGAAGTGGCTTTGATACAAAATGGAAAAATTTTATCAGTAAATACGCCGGAAGGTATTGTAAATAGTTTTTCAAAACCATTATGGGCCGTTAAGTCATCCCGGATGCTTCAGTTGCAGCATGACTTAAAGGAACAGGATTATGTGGAAGATGTGTATCCTTTTGGCGAATTCCATCATGTGGTGATGAAAAATGAATCAGGGGATGCATCACTGGAAAATTTTATACAACAAAGAACCAATGAGAATCCAATTGTGAAAAGTATAAAACCGGATATCGAAGATTGTTTTATTGCATTAATGAAAAATTAGAATGAATAGCGACAAAGTCATAACAGCAGATAATCTCACAAAACGATTCGGTGAATTTGTAGCCGTGGACCATATCAGTTTCGATGTTCACAAAGGAGAAATCTTCGGTTTCCTTGGTGCCAATGGTGCAGGTAAAACTACAGCCATGCGGATGTTATGTGGTTTATCCTTACCCACATCAGGTCATGCTACGGTTGCGGGCTTTGATGTATATAAAGAAAATGAAAAAATAAAAAAGAATATCGGATACATGAGCCAGAAATTTTCATTGTATGAAGATTTAACAGTGAAAGAGAATATGGAGTTTTATGGCGGCATCTATCATATGACGGATAAGTTCATCAAAGAAAAAACAGCAATTATTCTTGAGCAATTGCATTTGGAAAAAGAAGCTAATGTGCTTGTAAAATCATTGCCCTTGGGTTGGAAACAAAAACTGGCTTTCTCAGTTGCAATTTTTCATGAGCCGGGTATAATTTTTTTAGATGAACCTACGGGAGGTGTAGATCCTGTTACCAGGAGAGAATTCTGGAATATGATTTATGAAGCATCTGCAAAGGGTATCACCATATTTGTGACTACACATTATATGGATGAAGCAGAATACTGTAACCGGGTAAGTATTATGGTTGATGGAAGAATAGAAGCATTGGACTCTCCATCCGGACTAAAGAAAACCTATGAAGCAAAATCAATGGATGAAGTTTTTTTAAAACTAGCAAGAAAAGCTGTACGGGCAGCGGACTAAAATTATTTATGAAACAATTTTTTGCTTTTGTAAAAAAAGAATTCTTCCACATCTGGCGGGACAAACGAACCATGTTCATCCTG
>DAIOWB010000227.1:0-4659 GCA_036758725.1 Lacibacter sp. | reverse complement strand
CTTCTGCTTTGTAATGATGCTCTGCCATAAATTCCAGAACAGCACTTCCAAACCCACCTTTCACTGTTCCATCTTCAAGAGTAATTACTTTTTCAAACTTATTAAACACTTCATGTAACATTCCTTCATCCAAAGGTTTAGCAAAACGCATATCATAATGTGCAGGATTAATGCCATCATTCTTTAATTCACGTATAGCACTGGCAGCAAAATTTCCCGGATGCCCAAAAGATAATATTGCAATGCCTTCACCATCTTTCAATTTGCGGCCGGTTCCGATTTTAATTTCTTTCATTTCTGTTCTCCATTCCGGCATAACACCTTCACCTCTTGGATAACGAATTACAATTGGGAGTGTGTTAGTTTCCAGTTGTGCAGTAAACATTAAATTCCTAAGTTCAGCTTCATTCATTGGAGCAGAAATAACCATGTTAGGAATGCAACGCATAAAAGAAATATCATAACAGCCGTGATGGGTAGGCCCATCTTCACCAACAAGTCCGGCCCTGTCTAAACAGAATATAACAGGAAGTTTTTGAATAGCTACATCATGCACCACCATATCATAAGCCCTTTGCATAAAAGACGAATAAATGTTACAGAACACTTTCATTCCCTGAGTTGCCATTCCTGCACTAAGTGTTACAGCATGCTGCTCACAAATGCCCACATCAAATGCACGGTGCGGCATTTTGTCCATCATAAATTTTAAGGAAGATCCGCTAGGCATGGCAGGTGTAACACCAACAATTTTTTCATTTTTTTCTGCCAGTTCAATAATGGTATGTCCAAATACATCCTGGTATTTTGGAGGTTGTGCTGTATCAAATCTTTTTTTATGAATTTCACCGGTTACTTTATCAAACAAACCGGGAGCATGCCATTTGGTTTGATCTTTTTCTGCCAGTTCATATCCTTTTCCTTTCACTGTAACAATATGCAACAATTTTGGTCCGGGGATATTTTTCAGATCTTTTAAAGTATCTACAAGCTTGGTGATATTATGACCATCAATAGGCCCGAAATAACGGAGATTTAATGCTTCAAATAAATTACTGCTTTTGTTTAAAAAACCTTTAATGCTTTGTTCAAGTTTACCCGCCATTTCACGGGTAAAAGTTTTGCCCACAGGAAGCTTACCTAAAGCATTCCAGATGTCATCTTTAAACTTATTATATGTTGGTGAAGTTGTAATATCTGTGAGGTATTCTTTAAGAGCACCTACGTTAGGGTCAATGCTCATACAGTTATCATTCAGAATAATCAACACATCACTATCAGCCACACCTGCGTGGTTCATGGCTTCAAAAGCAAGTCCAGCAGTCATTGCCCCGTCTCCAATCACCGCTATTGATTTACGGTTCTCTCCTTTCATTTTTGCTGCCATGGCCATTCCTAATGCAGCGGAAATAGAAGTGGAGGAGTGCCCAACACCAAACGTATCGTATTCACTTTCGCTGCGTTTAGGGAAACCGCTTAATCCTTTATACTTTCTGTTTGTATGAAAATTATCACGACGACCGGTTAAAATTTTATGGCCATATGCCTGGTGGCCTACATCCCAAACCAACTGGTCATAAGGAGTATTGTAAACATAATGAAGTGCAGTAGTAAGTTCAACCACTCCAAGGCTTGCACCAAAATGTCCGCCATGCACACTTACAATATCAATAATGTATTGTCTCAGTTCATCACATAACTGTGGTAACTGATCCATTGCAAGTTGCTTGAGATCGCTTGGTGCATTAATTTTGCTGAGAAGTTGACCGGGTTTAATTTCCATATGTTCTCAATAAAGTGGCAAAGTTAAATAACTTACAACCATTGGTTAAAAAAGAATAACTCAATTTAACAACTAAACAGCTCAAAAGTTCAGGAAACAGGATTAAACACAGCTTTCCATTTAACCAATTTATTTGCCCTTTATAAATTTATGTAGAAACAAGGGGTCTTTAACAGGTAGATTTGTACTGATCATATGCAAAAGAAATTATCTAAAATATCAGCGTATTGGTGGTGCCAGATTATTGGTTGGGGTGGTAATGCTATGATGAATTTTTTCTTTTCCTGGACGTTTAACAGAGCTATCACATCAGCTTTTATCATTAGATCTTTAATCATTGTTTCTGTTGGTTTGTTGCTTACTCATTTAATGCGTTGGATTATTTTACGGTATAATGTATTGCAAAGAACATTCGACAAACAAATCATTTATTTCTTTGCCATTACGTTTGGTTTTTCGTTTTTGTATTCATTTATATCACTTAGTTTTTTTAAAATATTTAATTTATTTGCACCCGAACAAAAAGTGTATAGTTTTTCAAGGTTGTTTGTTGGTTCAACGCTTAATGCATTTGTAACACTTTTGGTTTGGAACCTCATTTATTTCATTTATCATTATGTAGAACGTGTGCGGAAGCAACAATTAGATGCATTGCAGATGCAGAGTGTGGTAAAAGAACTGGAATTAAAAACAATTAAAGCTCATATCAATCCTCATTTCATATTTAATTCACTCAATGGCATTCGTGCTATGATAGATGAAAATCCGGAAAGGGCAAGAAGAGCAATTACAGAATTAAGTAATATTTTACGTAGCAGTATGCAGGCCGATAATCTGGAAACTGTTCCGTTTGAAAAAGAACTGGCTATTGTAAAAGATTACCTGGCTTTGGAACAAATGCGGTTCGAAGAAAGATTAAGAGTAAATTTTGATATTGATGAAGACACATTGCAAATGCCCATTCCTCCAATGATGTTGCAAAACCTGGTTGAAAATGCAATTAAACATGGCATCAGTAAAAACATAGCAGGAGGTACAATAAAAATCAGTTCAAAATTTGTAAACGATCATCACGAATTGGTTGTAAGAAACACTGGGAAATTAAATGGCAATATAAATCCGGATGGTTTTGGAATATCCAGTACACAAAGCAGGTTGAAGTTGCTGTATGGTAAAGATGCCGATTTCTCTATTTCAGAAAGTAACGGCAATGAAGTAGAAGCTAAAGTGATGATGCCTGTGGAGATATAGAAGTAAAAAAGTAAAAAATTAAAAGTAAAAAGTTGTTTTAATTTAATACAATGTTCAATAATACTATTTGAATTCTGATAAATTACTAACATATGCATAAAAGAGCAATCATTATTGATGATGAACGATTGGCAAGAAATGAACTGAAGAAATTACTTTCTGAATTTCCTGAAATTGAAGTAATTGATGAAGCCTCTAATGCAGATGAAGGCATTAAAAAAATTGAAGAACAAAATCCCGACCTGATTTTTTTAGATATTCAAATGCCCGGCAAAACAGGATTTGATTTGCTGAGCGAACTTCATAGAACTCCAGAAGTTATTTTCACTACGGCTTATGATGAATATGCTTTAAGAGCATTTGAAGTAAATGCACTTGATTATTTATTAAAGCCCATTGAACCAAAACGTTTGGCAGATGCTATTCATAAACTGGAAGAAGAAGAAAGGGAAGTAGATGAAAATCATATTCCAATTGTGAACAGGAGTTTACTCAATGAAAATGATCAGGTATTTGTAAAAGATGGAGAACGTTGCTGGTTTGTAAAATTAAATGAAATACGTTTGTTTGAAAGTGTAGGGAATTATGCAAAAGTATTTTTTGGTCCCAATAAACCGCTCATTTTAAAATCACTCAATGCACTAGAAGAACGCTTAGATGAAAAAATGTTTTTCCGGGCTAACCGCAAGCATATTGTAAACCTTCGTATGGTTGAAAAAGTAGAACCGTATTTTAATGGAGGATTACTTTTAGAAATTCATGGTGGTGAAAAAATTGAAGTAAGCAGAAGGCAGGCAGTGAAGTTTAAAGAGATGATGAGCCTTTGATAATTGCAGATTGTTGATGTTAGATTGAAAATTTTGATTCCTGCTACAGTGGTGGCGGGAATTTTTTATTTGATAGCATTTAAAAATTGCCGGGCTGTTACAACTGGTAATTGTTTTTGCGTAAAGGGTTTAAAATCTTTTACATTCCGGGAAACAAAATAATCTATATCATTTTCAATTGCACCAAAATAAAGGATAGCATCTTCTTTATCTTTTATGTTGCCATTTAATGCTGACTGCATAGCTGATTTTTTAATACAGCAAACTTTTACAATTTTCAACAGCCTGTTTAGCTGCTCTGCCAAACCTGTTATATAAAGACTATTGGTAATTACCGTTTCGCTCACATACACCTGTATTTCTTCCAGCTCAGCCATATTGAAAATACTTTGTACAGCTTCCCGCTCAAAATCCCGGTTTTCAATCAGGTCAATTACAATATTGGTATCTGCAAATACTTTAATGGCCATGTTTTTTTGTAAGCTTTTGTTTTAAAATTGCCTTCTCGGTGCCGGGCTTTGTTTTTTGTTGGGGGGCATTGGCAATAATTTCGGATGTAACCGAACCCGTTGGCGTATCGCTGATTTTATGCAGGTAGGCTTCTACTAATTTAGATACACTGGTTTTACGCCTGCGGGCTGTTTGCTTGGCTTTTTTAATTACCTCCGGCGAAACGGATAAAGTGAGTTTCACTGTCATACGTGTAATTTTTATAAATATACGTAAGATTTTTTAAATCTTTTTTTCAACCTGTAATTGAAAAAGTACAATTATTAAAAGTTGTCATTATTTGAAATA
>DAIOWB010000226.1:0-4746 GCA_036758725.1 Lacibacter sp. | reverse complement strand
ATACATATAAATACTTTAAAAGGGAAGGCCCTTGCTGATTTCCGTAACAAACATATTGGATTTGTTTTCCAGTTTCATCATTTGTTACCGGAGTTTACCGCTTTGGAAAATGTTTGTATTCCCGGTTGGTTGGGCAAACGCAAAAAGAAAGAAGTAGAAGAAAGAGCCAAAGAGTTATTGCAATTATTGGGGTTGACTGACAGGATGGAGAATAAACCTTCTGAGCTATCGGGTGGAGAGCAACAACGAGTTGCAGTTGCCAGAGCATTAATTAATAACCCCGATATTATTATGGCCGATGAACCAACAGGTAATCTTGATAGTGCCCATGCAAAAGAATTACACGAATTGTTTTTTGATTTAAGAAAACAGTTCAACCAAACATTTCTTATTGTTACACACAATGAAGAGTTAGCTGCACAATGTGATAGAATGATTCAAATGAAAGATGGCAGGATAATTTGAAAATTTGAAGATGAGTTAATTTGAAAATGGGGAAAGCAAAAGAATTATTTTCAAATTACAATCTTGGTTTCCACGGAATTTCTTCAACTCCCAATTGATGGCCGGTAAAACGGGCCAGTACAAATAAATAATCACTCAAACGATTTATGTATTTTATTACTAAAGGATCAACAAACAAATCTTCCTGTTGCATGTGTACACATAACCGCTCACAACGGCGGCAAACACAACGGGCTACATGAAGAGTGCTAACAGCAATATGTCCGCCGGGGAGTATAAAGTGCTTCATAGCAGGAATTGCAGCTGTCATGCTATCAATCTCTTTTTCAAGCAATACAATATCACTTTCTTTGAGATCGGGGATTTTCATTTTAGGTTCTTTTTCCGGATCACATGCAAGTGAAGAACCAATAGTGAATAAACGGTCCTGAATTTCTTTTAATATTTCTTTTGAAGCTGTATGCGTTAAGTGATCACTGGATAAACCGATGTAGGAATTTAATTCATCAACTGTTCCGTAAGTTTCAATACGAATATGACTCTTAAACACTTTTGTTCCGCCAATTAAACTGGTTTTGCCTAAATCGCCTGTTTTTGTATATATTTTTAAAGACATAATGCAGCAACTTTGCTGAATGATTTGTGTGAATTAGAGTAAACAAAACTTTTTGCAGAAAGTTGTATTACGCCGGTACTTTATTAAAAAAACAGTTTTACATGGATGAATGATAAACTTCTTTCGGAGTTAGTGTATCACTTTCAATAATGCCATCTCTTAAACGTACCACCCGTTTGGCATAATGAGCAATATCTTCTTCATGCGTTACCAAGATAACTGTATTTCCCAGCTGATGAATTTGTGAAATAAGATTCATAATTTCTACAGAGGTTTTACTGTCAAGGTTACCTGTTGGTTCATCGGCTAAGATGATGGAAGGATTGTTTACCAATGCACGTGCAATGGCTACACGTTGAATTTGTCCGCCACTGAGCTCATTGGATTTGTGATGAGAACGATCATCAAGACTTACTTTCTTAAGCATTTCCATTGCTCTTTCAGAACGTTCTTTTTTGGGAACACCTGCATAAATGAGCGGAAGTGCCACATTTTCCAATGCAGATAAACGGGGAAGCAGGTTAAACTGCTGAAATACAAATCCAATTTCCTGGTTACGTATTTCAGCAAGATCATCATCATGCATCTTACTTACGTCTTTTCCATTTAAAATATATTTTCCATCAGTTAAAGAATCCAGACATCCCAGAATATTCATTAATGTACTCTTACCCGAACCTGACGGACCCATAAGAGCAACAAATTCATTTTTAAAAATATCAAGATTAATTCCTTTTAAAACAGGCAATTCCTGTTTGCCCAGGTAATAACTTTTTCGGAGATCTTCTAAATGTATAACTGATTCCATAGTGCTTGTTGATAATTATTTTTTAATGACTTTAGGTACCATGAAAAATGAATCGGTTTTAAGCGTTGCATTTTTTAATGCTGCTTCGGTATTTACAGAACCTTTTACTTCATCGTTACGCAAAACATTGATTTCATCAGTTAAATGCATGAGTGGTTCTATACCACTTGTGTCCAGTTCGTTTAGCTTTTCAATAAAGCCAATCATTTGTTGTAAATCGGAACGCAGGCTTTCTTTTTCCTGGGGCTTAATGGTTAGCCGGGCCAGGTTGCTGAGTTTATCAATAAGTTGAGGCGTAACATCCATTCTTCAAAAATAAGGAAAAGGGATTGCTGTTTTATGTTTTTGGATGAATGGAGCAGGATCTTACTGAGTTGAAGGTTTTTCCTGGATCTCCTTCAGTAATTCCAGTTGATGCAACTGAATTTCATAGATTGTTTTTAGCTGATCTTCTATTAACAGATCAATTTTCTGGTGCAGACTTCTTATTTCAAGTTCTGCCTTTAAATTGATGAGATAATCGTTTTGTGCTCTTTTTCTGTCTTTTTCTTCCTGCCTGTTCTGGCTCATCATAATGATTGGTGCCTGCAGGGCGGCTATAGAAGAAAGAATTAAATTCATGAGGATGAACGGGAAGGGATCGAAGCTTTTACCTTTTGGTAAAAGAGAGTTCAATGTAATCCAGAAAGCCAGAGAAACTAAAAATAAAATGATAAATGTCCAGCTTCCACCAAAACGGGCAATTTTATCAGATAGGCTTTGACCTGTGGTTAGTGTTTCTTCAACAGGATGCATAAGATTATTGATGATGAGTTCTTCATCCTTGATGGTTTGCTTAACAATGGTTTGCAATTTGGTTAAGTGTTCATCTTCTTTTTGCAAAAGCAGATCAAGATCTTTTGTCTTCATAAACTGTTGTATTAATAATTAAATGATCAAAGTAAAATGCCGTTTAAAAACAAATATGCCATTGAAAAATAAATAATCAGTCCGGTAACATCTACCAATGTAGCAACAAAGGGTGTTGAAGATGCAGCAGGATCGGCGCCCATTTTTTTTAGCAGTAATGGTAACATAGAACCTATGAACGTTCCCCATAACACTACACCAATTAAAGAACAACCAACTGTTAATCCAATTCTAACGGGGTTGTTATTAAACGCATCTGAAAAAAAATGCCAGCCCATTATTACTGAAAAAGCAATAAAACATAAGGAAGACCCCAGCATTAACCCGGTAATAATTTCCCGTTTCATAATACGCCACCAATCTGAAATACTGATTTCACCTAAGGCCATTGCTTGTATAATAAGTGTACTTGCCTGTGACCCACTGTTACCGCCGCTTGAGATAATGAGTGGAATAAATGTTGCCAATATCACCACTTTTGCAATTTCTTCCTGGTAACTCTGCATAGCAGAAATGGTTAATAATTCACCAAAAAACAAAATAATGAGCCATACTACCCTTTTCTTGTAAAGTTTTAATAACGCTGTTTCAATATAGGGTTCATCCAACGCTTCTGTACCACCCATTTTCTGCATGTCTTCACTAAATTCTTCGTTTGCAACCCACAGTACATCATCAATGGTAACAATGCCCAACAATACATTGGTTGCACTTACTACCGGAAGAGCCACCCTGTTATTCATTTTAAAAACTTCATTGGCAGTTTCCTGGTCGTCGTAAACATAAAGAGCAATGTAACGTCCATCAATGAGTTCTTCAACCTTTTTATCGGGTGCAGCCATAATGATATCCCTGATGCGGATATCATCAATCAATTCTCCATTTTCATTAATAACATACAGCACGTTAATGGTTTCACTGTCTTTTCCATATTTACGTATGGTTTCAAATACTTCTGTTACGGTGTTGTTCGGATAGATGTAAACATAATCGGGTGTCATTAACCGGCCAATACTATTTTCAGGATAACCTAAAATGGAAAGGGTAACTTTTCGTTCTTCGGGGTTTAAAAGTTTAATTAATTCTCTAACAACATTACTTGGTAATTCTTCCAGGAAAGCGGTTCTGTCATCTACCGGTAATTCGTTTAAAAGTTCAGCCGTTTTAAAAGGAGGTAATTCATTGATGATTCTTTTTTGTGCAGGCAGATCAATAATTTTAAATACACTTGCAGCACGGTGTATGCTCATATTGGCTAAAATCTGGCTTTCATAATCCTGGAATTCATCAATCAGTTCTGCCACATCACTGATATTCTGATTGTTGAGAAATTCCTGGATTTCCAGTTTATCCTCTCTTAACATCAATGCTTCAAACTGCTCTTTTAAGGGCACTTCCTGTTCAAGTTCAAGATTCATAACTCAATCATTTTTTTGGATAAACTTATTTCAAATAATAAAAATTCAAGCAATATAAAATCTGCAAGTTGTTATTTATGAGTGATTTTTGCTAAGTTAGTTTCTTTGATTGAAAGAGAATAGACCACAATTTTTATGATTATGCAGTTAGATAGTTTATTTATTTCAGCAACGGTAAATAAAGGCAGGGGTGTTTTTACTAAGGAAAAACTCGTATCTGAAACAGTGATTGAAATTGCACCTGTACTTGTAATGAGTTTAAAAGAGCGTGTTCATCTGGATCAGACATTACTGCATGATTATATTTTTGAATGGGGCGAAAATAGAGATCAATGTGCTTTAGCCCTTGGGTGGGTTTCAATTTATAACCATTCATATACCAGTAATTGTGAGCATTTTATGGATTTTGAAACTGAAACCATTTTTATTAAAACCATCTGTGATATTGAAGCAGGAGAGGAGCTAACTATTAATTATAATGGCGACTGGAATGAAACTAAAAAAGTTTGGTTTGAAATAAAATCCTGAAT
>DAIOWB010000225.1:0-4758 GCA_036758725.1 Lacibacter sp. | reverse complement strand
CTTGCTTTATTATGTTGTTCTTTTTTCTTGATCCAATGTTCAACAAGTAATAAGCAATTTCCTGTTACTGAGGAATCTTCACAAATAAATGTTCAAGAAGAAAGTGATGAAAAAGAAGATGGCATTAAAGAGGCCATGGAGATGGAGTTTGAGCGTACAAAAGATGTTAAGCTGGGTTATGTTCCCAAAGAAAGATTAGTAAATGCTTATAATAAGTTAGTTGCTGAAAGAAGATCAGGCATTTCTAACCGCATCTCTGCACTTGTATGGAACGAACGTGGACCAAATTCAGATGTTGTTGGGCCTGGAAATGGAAATACAAGGGGACCTTCAAATAATGCGGTAACTGGTGGCAGAATGAGAGCCATTTTGGTTGATTTAGCAGATGCAAGCAACCGTACTGTTTGGGCAGCAAGTGTAAGTGGAGGTTTGTGGAAAACAACTGATATTTCTGCTTCCCCGTCGAATTGGCTGCTCATCAATGATTTTCTTGGAAATTTAGCAATAACCAGTATTTGTCAGAACCCCGTTAATACCAATATTATGTATTTTGGAACGGGAGAAATGAATGGTAATATTGGAGCTGTAAGGGGTGGTGGTATTTGGAAAAGTTTAGACCATGGTGTTACCTGGAATCTTCTTACAAGTACAACAAACTTCTGGAATGTTTCAAAAATTGCATGCGATGCAAACGGAAATTTATATGTAGGTACCGTAGGTTCGGGTTCCGGTCTTCAGCGTTCAACAGATGGTGGAAATACATGGATAGAAATTACCCCCAGCACACCATCACGGGGATCAAGAATTACTGATGTTAAAATAAGCAACACAGGAAGAATACATGTTACAAAAGGATTTAACGGAAGTGCTGCTAATCAATCTGGTTACTTTTACAGTGATAATCCTGCAACTGTAGATTCAACCACCTGGATAACACCATTAGTTCCTTTTTCAACACAGTACAATTGTGAAATGGCGGTTTCCGGTAATAATTTATACCTGCTGCCGGCAAATTCAAGTTATTTAACCCCTCAAATTTATAAATCAACTGATGGTGGTGCCAGTTGGGTACCTACTTCAAGTTCACCTCCAGGTACCGCTGCCGAGCCAAGCATTAATTTGGGTCAGGGTTGGTATGATTTAGCAATAGGTGTTGATCCTAACAATCCAAACATTGTAATAGCTGGCGGATTGAATTTTTACAAAACCACTGATGGTGGAGCAAGCTGGAGCCAGCTTACCCGGTGGGTGGGTACAACATTTAATTATGTGCATGCCGATCATCATATTGTGGTTTGGAATGGCAGCCAGGTATTGGTTGGAACCGATGGTGGGATTTTTTATTCTTCTGATAATGCATCGAGTTTTACAGATCGTAATGTAGGCCTGCGTATCAAACAATTTTATTCCTGTGCTATTCATCCATTAACAACCAATTATTTTATAGGAGGAACACAGGATAATGGTACTCATCAATTAACAAATGCCGGTTTGGGAAGTAGTACAGAAGTTTTAGGTGGTGATGGTGGTTTTGTACATATTGATGAAGATGAACCTCAGTTTCAATTTGGATCTACAACTAATGGAAATTATCGCAGGAGTATCAATGGAGGAGCCTCATGGTCATCAGTAAGTAATCCGTTGAGTAGCCAAGGGCAATTTATTAATCCAACAGATTATGATGATATCAATAACAGAATGTATACCAGTGCATTTGCAGGTTCTTATATAAGATGGGACAATCCGCAAACAGGCAACAAATTTACTTCCGTTTCAATTGCATCAGGCACTACAGGTAGCGTAATCAGTTTAAAAGTATCGCCTTATACCAATAACTTGGTTTTCTTTGGTTCTTCAAATGGGAGAGTTGTAAAAGTTGAAAATGCTCATTCAACCTCTCCAACAGTTACCAATATAACAGGGTCATCAATGCCCGGCACTACCGTATCAAATATTAATATAGGTACAAGTGATAATTTCTTAATTGCAACCTATTCTAATTACGGAGCAGCGCATGTTTGGATGAGCAGCACGGGTGGGGGTACTGCCGGCTGGACAAATATCTCAGGAAATTTGCCAGATATTCCTGTTCGATGGGCCATGTTTTATCCCGAAGACAATGACAAAGCCATTATAGCAACAGATATGGGAATTTTTGAAACCAATGATATCAACGGAAGTTCAACTGTATGGGTTCAAAATTCAACTTTCCCTAGTGTAAGAACAGAAATGTTACAATATCGTTACAGAGATAATACTTTAATTGCGGCTACACATGGACGTGGTTTATGGACATCTAAGTTAACCCCGGCTGCACCATATATTCGTTTTGCTTCTTCTTATGGTTATCTATCTGGAACTGAAACAACCAGTACTGTTGGAAGTGTTTGCAGAAACTATAAAGATTATACTGTTAATATGCGAATTGATCAGGCACCAACAGGTAATGCGATTGTTTCTTTAGCTATTGCTGGTGGTGCTGCAGTACAAGGAGTTGATTATGATTTTACAACAAACGGAAATTTTACCAGCCCTTCAAGCCAACTTACATTTGCAAACGGTTCTGTTGCAGAGCAACCTGTTACCATCAGGATTTATAACGATGCAGAAATTGAAAATACAGAATCATTTACTTTGAATTATACAGTAACAGGAAGTACAAATGCAGTTGCAGCACCAAGCAGTTTGTTATATACATTTTTTATAAATGATAATGATGTTGCACCCACTGCAACAACGTTTAATGGAAATTTTGCTTTGGGGTTAAGTGATGCAACACTTTCTAATCAATCGCCGTTCAAAAGTGATTTATCAAAATTCAGAATTCAATATTTATTTACTGCTGCTGAACTTACTACAGCAGGCATTACTTCTGCAGGCAATATTACTTCAATGTCTATTGTTGTGTTAACTAAAAACAGTACAGTTCCCTTTAATGGATTTACCATTTCAATGGGAAATACAACAGCATCTAATTTATCTACTGGTTTTGTGAGTGCAGCTTTTACACAGGTGTATACAGGTAATTATTCTTCAGTTTCTGGTACCAATACATTTCAGTTTTCTACTCCTTTTGTATGGGATGGAAGTTCAAATGTGGTAGTTAATTTTTGTTTTGATAATGGTTCTACTTCCGGTTCAGCAGCTGATGTGGTAGATGGTACAACATCACCATTAGGAACAGGAACAAGAGCAACAACTTACAGCAGTTCAACATCAGGATCAGGATGTGCATTACCCGCACAATTTATTTCTGATGTAAGAATAACGGCCACATTTGATGCATCTTCAGGTAATCCGATTGCTACATTACAGAATGTAACTAAAACAGAATACATTGCTAATAACGGAGAATTTCAATTTTATAATGCTACTGAAATTATCAGTAATATATCAAATGCTTCTGCCAGTCTTGGTTGTGTAACAGTAAGAATATTTGAAGCTGGTTTAAGTTGGCAAACTTTTTATGCCGGCCCTCGTTCACAAAAAGTGTTTGATGTTGCAGTATCAACAAACAATACGGCTACTTATAACATTGGACTTTATTTTACTGCAGCAGAATTAGCCGGGAAAACCCCCGGCACTTTAAATATTGCTGGCACAACGGCAGCCAGTATGGCTGCAGCAGATATCACCAATTCAAAAGTATACGCAACAACATTAGTTCCTTTTGGTACGGGCTATTTATTTACAGCAACAGTATCAGGGAATGGCAAATTCTTTCTTACAGAAGGAAATGTTACTTCTTTGTTTCAATTAAACAGCCGGCGAGAAAATTTTGTACAACTTTTACAAAATCCTGTAAGCAATAACATTGCTTTAAATATCAATAACCAGGTGAGAAAAGAAGTTACCGTAAAATTATTCAGCAACTCTGGTCAGCTTATAAAAGCATGGAATCTCGGAAAAGCAGATGGTATTGTGTTGTTGCCATTTTCAGGAACCTGGGTTGCCAATGGAACATATATTATACGTATAGATGCCGGTAATAAAACACAAAGTTTAAAACTGGTAAAGCAATAGATACAAAACAGTGCAGGCCTGTAAGTTTTTTTACGGGCCTGTATTTTTTCATCATTATATTCCTGATTTATTTTTCCTGTTATGATTATACAATTAAAACCCATATATCAACTTGTTACACTCTTGTTTTGTTGCCAGTTTTTTAGTTCCTGTGCTCAACAAAAAAAAATAATTAAACAGGTGCATGCATACTATAGTGAAAAAGTACCGGGAATAATAAGGGCTGATGAAAACGGAAATCCATTGCCTTTTAAAATTGATACTGTGATTGTGGTCTATATTGAAACAACATCAAAAGCAATTGTTTGGGATTCTGCCTGGGATAATAAAAATCAATTTAAAATTATTTCACAGCTTATTGAAACCAATTCTTACGAAGCAGGATACAAAAAAGGAACAACTGAAAAAGTTGTGATTACAGCAGATCCGGAGCATTTCTTGTATCAGCTATACCTGCAACCCGTAGACATCAAGCAGTCATTAAAACAGTCTTCTGTTGAGATAAAGGAATTGATTTTAAAAGGCACTTTTAAGAGCAAAACTATTTTGCAAAAAACAGGAAAGATGCAGGAATTGGAAGGAAATCCTTCTGTGTAATTCAATGATGACGACCAATGAAGTAAAGGTTCTTATCTGAAATTTTGTCCCTTTTTTTCTGCCATGAACCCGTTCTTTTACCCTTGTTTGCGCCAATTCTGAAATTTTTTCGCATTCTGGCGTGCTGGCACTGTATTC
>DAIOWB010000224.1:0-4763 GCA_036758725.1 Lacibacter sp. | reverse complement strand
AATTTATTTAAACGTGTAATTTCAATTTTGTTTTGATTTAAGCTGGCTCCTGCAGTAAATATCCAACCATGTTGTAATTCCAAATCGGCCTGTGTAAAAACATTCCAGGTAAATGGATTTACTTCATCTTCTGTTTGCAAACTATCGCTTACTCCATTTTTGTTTTTATATACCCGGATATTATACCAGCCTCTTTGTAACTCTGCACCTGCAATTACTTTTAATTTTCCTGAATTCAGTTTTGGTTGAAATGAAAATACTGTTCTTCCGCCTGTGTGTGGTTCAGATCTTCTTTCAAAATTTCTTACTGTGGGATTTGCAAATTGGGAGTATGCTCCGTAAAGCGAAGTGGTGTTTTTAAATTGCTCTGTTATTTCAAACACATGACTTATGCCGGCAAAAAATGTTTTTTGATTGACAGATGCATGAGCAGTTGCACTGCTGGGTAATGCACCCACTGCTGGTCTTGCTTGCTTTGGATTCACTGCAAATTCAGCAGCTGTTAATCCACCTGGTGTTTGGTAAGCTAAATCGGCATACATTAAAAAAGTATGAATGCTTTGTTTTTGATTGATATTAACATGTGCATCCCAGCTAAAAACATCTCTCCGCAATTTTGTCCAGCTGCGGTATCCATTGCTTTCAATTTTATTATAGCTGATGGTTTGTTGATTATTACCTTCACCAATTCTTGCAAGCAGGTTTATATTTTGCAAACCAAAACTTCCAAATGAATAATCGATACCAACACCAGCAGGTTTATTGGCAGCATATGTTTTTAATAAAACTGCACCACCAGTTCCGGCTCCATACAAACTGGAAGAAGGGCCTTTTAAAATTTCTATTGATTGAATATTGTAAAATCCCAGTTGGTTTAAATAAGTTGATCCGCCCGGTTCTGTAAATGGAATATCATTGAGGTACACTTTCACATTCCGCACACCAAAAGGTGAACGAAGCGAACTGCCACGTATGTTTAACCGATAACTACCTGGGCTACGTTCTTCCATTCTTACTCCCGGCGCTGCATTTAATGCCGGCAATATAGATGAGTTTGAAAAACGGTTTAATTGCTTTTGAGTTACTGCACTTACCGCTGCTGCCACATCAAGGAGTTTTCGATTCTGTTCAAAGGCATTGATAATAACTTCATTTAATTCTTTTACAGTTGTATCGGTCTTTTGTTGAGCCATTACAGGGATAGATAAAACTGAGGAAAGAATGATGTGAAGAATTTTATTTTTCATGAAGAACAAAGATAAAGTTCTGCTATAAATTGAAAAATGCTTTAATTACAGAACAGATCATAAAGAAAAAACTATCTTCATCGCTAAGAATTATATTATGAAGTCATCAGGAAATAAGCTTACTATCTTTTCTTTTACAATGATTGTTGTAGGGTTGGTTATTGGTATGGGAATATTTCGTACAGCAGCTACCAGTGCAAAAGATGCAGTTGTGCCTTCTGTTTATTTCAGTGCATGGATTATTGGTGGTTTGGTTGCATTATGTGGTGCATTAACCTATGCAGAAATAGGAAGCAGGTATCCGGTTACCGGTGGTTATTATAAAGTGTTTGCACAGGCGTATCATCCCAGCATTGCATTTGCAATTAACTGTATGATTTTAGTTAGCAATGCTGCCAGTTTAAGTGTGGTTGCATTAATTGGTAGCGGATATATTTTAAAATTAATTCCGGGTGAATGGACAGATATACACAAAGCATATCTGAGTTGTGTTGCAATTATCATTTTTTATTTTATTAATCTGCGTGGATTGAAGCTGAGCTCAAATACCCAAAATGTACTGATGCTTATTAAAATATCTATGATCCTGATTTTAATAGCAGCTTTGTTTTTCCCTGACAAGTACGCTGTAGTATCTTCTGCAGAACCGGAAATGCAAACATCCTATATTGACTGGATAAAAAATCTTGGTGTAAGCCTGATTGCTGTTTCTTTTACTTATGGCGGGTATCAGCAAACCATCAACTTTGGTAATGATGTGCAGCAACCTGCAAAAAATATTCCCCGTGGCATTTTTGCAGGTATTGCCATTATCATCATTTTATACCTGTTAGTTAATCTCAGTTATTATAAGATTGTTGGTTTTGAACAGATGAAAAATGAAAAAGAAATTGCGTATGTAGTGATTGATAAATTGTTTGGCAAAACAGGCGCAGCTATTTTTTCTGCTGCACTTTTTTTAGGAGTACTGGCTTATGTAAACGGATTGCTGATGAGTAATCCAAGAGTGATGTTTGCAATGGGTGAGGATGGGTCAATACCCAAAGCGTTTACACGGCAAAATGAAAAAACAAATGTGCTTACATTTTCGCTTACCGTTTTTGCCGCCATGTGTATTCTTATTTTATTCTTTGTTCAGCAGTTTGAAAAAATTTTAACCTTCACCATTTTTCTTGATTGTTTTGGTATGGTACTCAGCAGTGCAACTATATTCTGGTTCAGGAAAAAAACAAAACATTTAGATGGAACCGGAATTTATAAAATGAAATTCTTTCCTTTAATGCCCCTGATCTTTATTGCTGCTTATATTTTTGTAGGAACAAGCATTGCGATTGCTGCTCCTTCATCAGCATTAATAGGGATGGCTATTTTATCTGCATTTATTATTATTTATTTTTTGTTTCATTGGAACAGGAAAAAAAACAATTCAGTTAATTTATAAACCATGGATCTTTCATATATCATCAATGAACTGGGTGAAGACCGTGAACATTATTTCAACGCTATAGCTCCACCCATAATTCAATCAAGCAACTTCAGGTTTAATAAGGTTGATGAGTTGCGAAGTGCATTTGAAGATGAAATGAGTACCTACCTCTACAGCAGAGGGTTGAACCCAACGGTTGATATCCTTCGTAAAAAATTAGCCGCATTGGATGAAGCCGAAGACTGCCTGGTTTTTAACAATGGCGCTGCAGCCATTTTTGCCGGAGTATTAGCCAATGTAAAAGCAGGAGATCATATTGTAAGTGTAAGCAAACCTTATACATGGGTGCAACGCCTGTTTGAAATTATTTTACCACGCTTTGGCGTTACAACAACTTATGTTGATGGAAGAAAGGCAGAGAATTATTTTAATGCAACAAAATCAAATACTACATTCTATTACTTAGAAACTCCAAACAGCTGGGATTTTGCTTTGCAGGATATTAAAGCTATTGCCGCCTTTGCCAAACAAAAAAAAATCATCACATTAATTGATAACAGTTATTGCACCCCTCTATATCAAAAGCCCATACCCATGGGTATTGATCTGGCTATGCAAACAGCAACCAAATACATTGGTGGCCACAGCGACACATTAGGTGGAGTGTTAAGCGGCACAAAAGAAATGATGAAAAAGATATTTGATAGTGAGTATATGAATATAGGCAGCGGCATTCAACCTTTTAATGCATGGCTGCTCATACGTGGATTAAGAACCTTGCCTGTAAGGCTTGAACGAATTAATCAAACAACAAAAAAAGTAGTAGAGTTTATTAAACAACATCGGGCTGTTACTTCAATCATCTATCCATTTGATGAAAGTTTTGATCAATACCAATTAGCAAAACAGCAAATGAAAGAAGCACCGGGGCTCTTTTCCTTTTACCTGAAGGCTAACTCAAGACAACAAATTGTAACATTTTGCGAAAGCCTGCAACACATTCAAATGGCAGTAAGCTGGGGCGGGCATGAAAGTTTGTTGCTTCCAAAATGTGCCGGATTAAAAGATGATGAGTTTGATTCAAATAACCCCGAACATCAAATGATCAGGCTATATGTTGGGTTAGAAGAAGCGGATTACCTCATTGCCGACCTGAAGCAGGCATTTGATAACAGTTTTTATGCGTAAGTAAGCGCAGGATGCCGTTTACATAATTTGAGGAATTAGATTAATCCCCTTAATTAAATTTCAATATTTTCGTGGCTGTTAAGTCATTTTATTGTCATTTTTAATTTATGAGAAAAAAATCAGCCTTCCTACTTCTTTTCTTTTTGTTGCTTTCTATTGTCAATCATCTTTCTGCACAGGATAAATGGGATTTACGACGTTGCGTAGAATATGCGATTACAAATAACATTAATGTAAAACAGGCCGATATCCAGGCAAAAATTGCAGCACTCACCCTTGAGCAAAGTAAATTGCAACGCTGGCCCAATGCAAATTTCCAGAACAGTAATGGCCTTCAGTTTGGCCGTTCAATTGACCCTGCAACAAATGGCTTTACAAATCAACGCATTCAATTTTCACAATTTGGTTTTTCAAGCAATGTGTCATTGTTTAACTGGTTTTCACAAAAAAACACCATTTTAGGAAATGCATTAGAAGCCCAGGCACAAAATGCAAATATTGAAAAATGGAAAAACGATATTTCGTTGAATGTTGCCGGAGCTTATTTACAAGCCCTGCTTTCAAGAGAGCAGATGAATATTACAAAAGTGCAAATCAATCAAACCAATGAGCAACTTTTAAATACCCGCAAATTGGTAAATGCAGGAACATTGCCTGAACTGAATGCAGCAGAACTTGAAGCGCAACTTGCAAGAGATAGCAGCAGTTATGTTTCAGCTTTTACAACGTACCAATCTAATTTACTAGGATTAAAAATATGGATGAATCTGGATCCATCTGTTTCCTTTGAACTGGAAACACCACCAGTTGATAAAATTCCGGTTGAAACATTTGCAAGTATGCAGCCCGAAACTGTATATCAACTGGCATTGCAGAATATGCCTTTACAAAGAGTAAATCAA
>DAIOWB010000223.1:0-4769 GCA_036758725.1 Lacibacter sp. | reverse complement strand
AAACTGTCAATCTTTTGTGCCTTAAGAAAAAAAGAAAGAAAGATGAAAGCTGCAGATAGAAGGTACTTTTTCAATATAAAGATTTACAACAAAGATTAAAAAACTATGCCAATGGTTGATTGCTTTATAAATTTTAACAAAATGCATTTTCCGTTGTAACTTGTAATAAACCTAAAAAAATCAAATTTATGAAATTGATTGTATTTGGTGCCACTGGCCAGGTTGGAATACAAGTAGTGAAACAAGCTCTCTGGCGTAATTATTCAGTAAAGGCTTTTGGCAGAAATGTATTTGAACTGAAAATAGGTGATAAAAATCTTGAAATCATTAAAGGTGCCCTGTTTGATGAAAACGAAGTTTTCACAGCTCTTAAAGATTGTGATGCCGTGATCAGCGCCATTGGGGGTGCTTTTGATGGAACAGATAAAACCCGATCGCTTGGAATTAAAAACATTATTTCTCAAATGAAGAAAGCGGGTATAAAACGTATCATAGCTCTTGGAGGTTTGGGCATTTTAAATGCTGATGAACATACTTTGTTACTAGATACAAAGGATTATCCCAAAGAATATTTACCTGTTGGCAATGAACATAGAAAAGCATATGAATATTTGAAGGAATCCGGGCTTGAATGGACTTTTATATGTAGCCCTGATATTATTAATGACGGCCCAACAGGGAATTACATTACCAGTAAAGATTATCCACCCGAACCAAATAAATACAAAATAAATGCGGGTGATATTGCCCAGTTTATGTTGAATGAACTGGAACGAAATGAAAATGTGCAAAGCAGAGTTGGTATCAGCGCCAAATGATGCCCTCGTCTGATGGCATTTCAAATTTTATTCCTTTGAGACGCCCTCGATTGATAATATCATAAGTTTTTATTCCTGTCAGACGAGGGCGTCAGACGGGGCGGTTTAATTCCCACAAAAAAATACCTGTTGCAATTGCTGCATTTAAAGATTCAGCTTGTCCAAAACGGGGAATCATAATTTTATCGGTAAGTAATGAGCTGATTTCTTTTCTGATGCCTGCCGATTCATTGCCAATAACCAATATTCCTTTTGATGGGAACTTGTATGCTGAAATTTCTTTACCTCCTAAAACAGCTCCAACCAAAGGAACTTTTACATCAGATAAATATAGTTGCAGATTTTTTTCAACTATAGATACCCGTATGATGCTACCCATAGATGCCTGTACAACTTTAGAATTATAGATATCCGCACAATCTTCAGAACAAATAATTCCATTAAGCCCAAACCAATCTGCCAGTCGGATAATTGTTCCCATATTACCCGGGTCTCTAATGCCATCTAAAGCCAGCCACCAACCATCATTAATGGTTTTATTAGTTTCAACAGATTTCTTCTTTAAAATTACCAAAGCCTGTTGTGCGGTTTGTAATTGTGAAATACGCTCCATCTCCTCTTCGGTTACAATTACTTTATCAGAAAAATCCTGCGCCAACTGATGCAGTTGAATATATTCATCGGTTGCGTATAACCGAAATATCTGATGGGGGATTTCCTTTAAGCATTCCAGCACAATTTTGCTACCTTCAGCAATAAACAGATTTTCTTCCTCTCTTCTTTTTTTATGGCTTAAACTCTGAATATATTTAACTTCGTTTTTACTTAGCATCGATTTACTATTTTATGACATTCACCCGGGCATTCATTCAGGCATTATCAGTTTGTTTTATTTCAGCTTTATTGGCTTCCTGCGGTAATGGCAAATATTTTACCATTAAAAAGTATCCCAAAGAAACTCCTTTTGTGTATGATAATAAAATTGAAATTGTAAATACCAAACTGGACAAAAACGACAAATCCCTCCTTAATGATGGCTTAACAACTCAGCTGGAGGATAATATGCAGTTGAAGATTAAAACATCGTTCCTGGTTTTAAAAAAATTAATTGAACCTGCAGCTTTTGATACTCTGGCCGCAAACCGTAGCAGAGAAAATATGGAAATCTACCTGAAAACGAAAGGGTTCTATAATGGAAAAGTAAGCTACACGTACAAGTTTGATACATCCCGCAAACAAAATCCTTCAAAAACACAAATAAGAGCTACAACCAATTTTATAGTGAGTACCGGTCCGGTTTTCAAAATTGATTCAACTGCTCTTATCCCTTTAGATTCGGGACAAACCAAACTTGAAGCAATTCATCAACTTGCAAATCAAAGCAAGCAAAACTCTTATTTAAAGAAAGGCGTTCCGTTTACGGAAGAATTGATCTCTGCAGAAATGAACAGGTTAATTGAAGTATATCGTAATAACGGATATTATTATATGACAAGGGATCAATTATATGCCGATGTTGATACTGTGTATCTTGCCATACTGGATCCTAATCTTTTGTTTGATCCTATCAGGCAATTTGAAGTATTTCAGGAAGCTCAACGCAGAAGAGAAAACCCTCCGATTAATGTTTATATAAGAGCCAAACCAAATATTCCTGATTCAGCTTTGCAAATTTTTACAAACCGCTCTGTAACAGTTTATCCTTCTTATGAAAATGAACTTACTGATTCTGCTGCTTATCAATCAACTACTATAAATGGAATAACCGTAAAACATATAAAATATAAATACAAACCTGCATTTATTGCACGTCATATTTATATTCGTCCTGATAGTATTTACAGAATAAATAATCTGTATAAAACTTCCAATGAATTAAACAAGCTCAACCAATGGCAGGTTATAAAAATTCAACCTGTGCCGGCAAAAGATGATTCCTTAAAAATTGATTATAATATTTTACTTACTCCATCAAAAAGATATCGCTTCAGCGCCAATCTTGAAAGTGTATTCAATCAAACACAATCAAGTCTAACTACTGCAGGAAACCTGGTTGGATTTGGTGTAAATATTGGATTAGATGATAAGAACATCCGGAAACTGGGTATTCAAATGAACCAGGTTTTAAGGGCAGGTATTGAATTTGGAGTTGGACAAATAAACTCCGGCATACAATCAGCTGAAGTGGCATATAGCAATACAATCTCTATTCCACGTATTCCTGATTGGATATTAAGAAAACAAAATAACAACTGGCTCAACAAAAAAACATTTATTTCAACAACGATTTCAATTATTGACAGAAACATTAATAATAAAGGACTTTTTGCACTTAATACAGTTTCATCAACATTTGGATGGCAATTTCAAACACCCAAAAATGCAATCTGGCAAATAAGGCCTTTGAATATTGAATATGTAAAACTATATAACGAATCTGTATCCTTCATCAATCAAAAAGATACAACTCCCTTTTTGAAAAACTCTTTTAACCAAGGTTTAATCATTGGAAACTTTAATGCCAGCTATTCCAAACCACAAATTATATTTAAAAAGAGACCAAATAACATTGCTTCTTTTAAAATAAATTTTGAAGAGTCGGGTGCTTTATTCGGACGATTAAAAAAAGCAATAAAACTTTTTGATAAAGAACTTTTTGAGTATGTAAGATTCGATTCCGAATTTAAATATGTAATCAACAGGAAAAAAACAAACTGGGTTTTAAGAACTGCACTTGGTGCCGGCTATTTATATGGCAATGATACTTCAAGCATGCCTTTCTTTAAACAGTTTGCAGGTGGCGGACCAAACAGTATGCGTGCATGGCCTTTAAGAAGTATTGGCCCGGGTGCCAGTGTGCGTGAACCCAGAACAGGAAGAAACCAATTCTTCAGTCGTGCCGGTGATATGATATTTGAAGCTAATGCTGAGTATCGTTATAACATTTTTACCATCTGGCCCAATTCACTCATTTTGCGTGGTGCATTATTTGTTGATGCAGGTAATGTGTGGAACTTCAGAAACAAAAACAATATTGGAAATGATACGGTTGTTTTTCAAATTAAAAATTTCTACCGAGATTTAAGTGTAAGTGCTGGTACCGGCTTCCGTTTAGATTTTGTAGGATTATTTCTCATTCGTTTTGATTTTGGATTGCGTATTAAAAACCCGGCATTTCCCGGTGTAAATACAAACAGTGGCTGGCGGATACCGAAAACCAGTTTTCAGAATTTATATGGACGCAGAGAACAAGACAGGAACTGGCGTTATGAAAATTTCAACTTCTCATTGGGTATTGGCTATCCCTTCTGATGTTCCTCCCCTCCTGGGAGAGCCTGTCCCGCAAAAGGCGGGAGGATTGAGGGGTGGGTAATACTTTTGATCCATTCCAATGTTTGCTCCAAACTTCTTGCTTCACTTAAAGTAAACTCTCCAATTCTTGTACGGCAAAGTTTGCTTAGATATGCTCCACAGCCCAATGCTTTTCCAAAATCATTGGCTAAACTTCTGATATACGTTCCCGTTGAACACACAACCCTGAAGTGCAGAAGGGGCAATTCCATTTTTGTTATTTCAAATTCTTTAATAGTAACAGGTCTTGGTTCCATCACTACATCTATTCCTTTTCTTGCCAGCATATAAGCCGGTTTCCCTTTTTGTTTAATTGCAGAATAGATAGGAGGAACCTGTTGAATATCACCAATAAATTGTTTTACTGTTTGCTGGATGAGTTCTTCTGTAACAAATGAATAATCCATGAATTGTTCTGCTTCACTTTCCCGGTCATATGTTGGAGTTACAGCGCCTAATGTAAATGTTCCGGTATATTCTTTTTCACGGACTTGATATTCGGTAATCTTTTTGGTGAATTTTCCTGTGCACAAAATCAACAATCCGGTTGCCAATGGATCAAGTGTGCCGGCATGGCCCACTTTTTTTATATAGATAGTG
>DAIOWB010000222.1:2253-4770 GCA_036758725.1 Lacibacter sp. | reverse complement strand
GTGTAAATGGCCGTAATTGATTGTTTGCTTAAAAAATAAACCCCGCTATTCCTGGCGGGGTTTTAATTTATTCTTACAAGCCTGTTAAAACAATCCGTATAACTGTGAATCAATTTTATTAATAATTTCTCCAAAATGTTCTTCATTTTCAGCAAACTTATTTGCATCCACATCAATAATGAGCAATCCGCCTTCTTTATAATTTTCAATCCATTTATTGTAATACTCATTTAATTTTTTCAGGTAATCCAACCTTATATTTTCTTCATACTCTCTTCCCCGTTTTTGAATTTGAGCAACTAATGTAGGCACTGATGCTTTGAGGTAAATTAATAAATCGGGCGGTGACACCATTGTTTTTAACGTAGAAAAGAAAGAAAAATAATTATCAAAATCCCTTTTGCCCATTAAGCCCATATCATACAAATTGGGGGCAAAGATGTGTGCATCTTCAAATATGGTTCGGTCCTGAATAACAGTTTCAGTACCACGTTGTATTTCAAGTACCTGGTTTAAACGGTTATTTAAAAAATAAATCTGAAGATTAAAACTCCAACGGTGCATGTCTTCATAAAAATCATTGAGGTAAGGATTATGATCAACATCTTCAAACTGGGGAATCCATTTATAGTGCTTTGCCAGCATCTCCGTTAAAGTTGTTTTACCGGCTCCTATATTACCGGCTATTGCTACGTGTTTCGGTTTTTTACTCTTTGCCATATTTGGTTAAATTCCAATGTTCAGAATCCTATATTGTAGAACGTTCAAAGTAAAACTTCTTTTTGGATTTTGGCTTTTGGTTTTTGTGTTTTTTAAAAATAATTCAATCCCATTGCCTGTCTTACCAACTCAATGGTTTGTTTAGCGCTCACTCTTGCTTTTTCAGCCCCTTTTATCATCACCTCTTTCAGATAAGCATCATCATTTTGAATTGCTTCTGCCTTTTCTCTGATGGGAGATACAAATTTTGCCAGATCTTCACCTAACTGCTTTTTCATATCTCCATACCGAATAATGCAAGCATTAAAATCATTTTCATATTTAAGAACAACATCTTTACTGCTTACTAATCTCATGAGTTGAAAAAGATTTTCAATATATTCAGGTTTTACAGCATTCATTTCTTTGGGCCCTTCATCGGTTTTGGCTTTCATCACTTTCTTTTTGATGATTTCATCACTATCTGCCAGGTAAATAGTAGCATTCTGGTTTTCACTTTTACTCATTTTGCCAGATCCATCAAGGCTGGGAACTTTTACCAGTTCAACACCATTATTAAAAGCGGAAGGTTCAGGAAAAACTTCACCATATCTGTGATTGAAACGGTTTACAAAGTTGCGGGCCATTTCTAAATGCTGCTCCTGATCTTTTCCTACCGGTACATAAGTTGCACGGTGTAAAATAATATCAGCAGTTTGTAATACCGGGTATGTTAACAGACCGGCATTTACATTATCCGGTTGCATTCGTACTTTATCTTTAAACGTTGTTGTTTTTTCAAGTTCTCCTTTATAAGCAAGCATGTTTAAATACAGATATAATTCTGCAGTTTCATGTATATGACTTTGACAGTAAAGAGCTACTTTTTCAGGGTCTAAGCCACAGGCAATATTTTCAGCAAATACTCTTTTTACATTTTCTTTTAATTCTTTTGTATCGGGATGTGTAGTAAGAGAGTGCCAATCGGCTACCATAAAAAAACATTCATATTCATCCTGCATTTTTACATAGTTACGCATGGCACCAAAATAATTTCCAAGGTGTAAATACCCTGTTGGCCTGATGCCGCTCATTACAATTTCTTTTCTTTTACTCATAATCTTTTTCATTGAACCAAGTGGGCGAAGATAAAGAGAGTTTTGCTACATGCTGCAATGCTTTTCCCTCAAAAGCTTAATGCTTTAAATAAAAAATCCCCTTGCATGCAAGGGGATTTTAAATATATGAATTTTGATATTAATAACTTCTTAGTTTTAATTCAACCCTGCGGTTTTTAGCTTTTCCTGCAGATGTTTTATTATCAGCAATTGGACGATCAACTCCATAACCAGCTGATGTTAAACGGGAAGCTTCTACACCTTGCGCTACTAAATATGCTTTAACAGCTGCAGCACGGTTTTCTGATAAGACTTGATTTTTGGTAGCATCCCCTGTAATATCTGTATGTCCTTCAACATCTAATTGCAGAGTTGGATTATCTTTTAAAATCTGTGCAACTTCGTTTAATGGCGAAAATGATTTTTTCATTAACTGATAGCTGCCAGTATTAAAAAATACATTCTTAGCGGCAAACTCCACTTTCTTTATAACTTCTGGTTTAATTTCAGGGCAACCAGCATTAGAAGCTATACCTGGCACAGCGGGGCATTTATCTTCTTCATCGTTAACACCATCAGCATCGCCATCAGGAATTGGGCAACCTTCGTAACGGGCAACACCAGCAACAGTTGGACATTTATCGTTCTCATCATTAATACCATCTTTATCGCTATCAGGAACCGGGCAACCGCCATAACG
>DAIOWB010000222.1:0-2153 GCA_036758725.1 Lacibacter sp. | reverse complement strand
GGCAAATAACAATAAGAACAATTGTTTCATAATATGAATTGTTTTGGAATGAGCAAAAATAAAGGTAGAGGCGTTAATCCTGAAATTATTTACGCACATTCTTAATAATGGGGGCATTTTTTACTTTAATTGAGGCTTTTTACCTAAAACCTCTACTTTAACCCGGGTTAAACCACTTTTTACATAGCCAAGTTTTTGAGCAGCCGCATATGAAAGATCAACTAAACGCTTGTTTCGGTGATGCAGCCGGTCGTTAACCTTCACTACTACAGATTTCCCGTTTTTTAAATTTGTGACTCTTATATATGTTCCTAAAGGCAAAGTATTATGAGCAGCCGTTAATTTTTTTTGATTAAAGAGCTCTCCACTTGAAGTTTTTTTTCCCTGAAAACTATTTGAATAAAAACTGGCTACCCCATATTGAATAGCTCCTTTCTTTCCTTTTTTTGCATCTGATAATTTTGAAGAATCCTGTGCTGATACTGATGTTCCAAGAACAGTTAAAATGAAAATAAAAAACAGAAATTTTAATTGCATTAAAATTTATTTAATTGAAAATAGGCCTCTCTTGCAGCTTTGTCTTCGCCATAAATATCTTCGTAAAAAATAATCTTTCCTTTTTTTACATCTGCTGTAAAATAACGAAAATAAACCGGCAGTTTTGATTTTACCGGGATCTTATGTTTTTCTTTTCGTTGAAGCCATACTTTTATTGAATCTGATTGAATACGGCTTGAATCATTTTGAAAATTCATACTATCAAGACCAGAAATATAAAAAGCAAGCTTATCCCATTGCTGTACACGAACACAACCATGACTTAATGCCCTTGATTCATTTTTAAATAAGTACCGTTGATTGGTATCATGTAAATAGACAGAATATTTATTAGGGAAATTAAATTTTAATATCCCTAAAGCATTATCATCACCACTTCCCTGTACAATCCTGTAAGGAATTCCTTTGTTGTACTTAGCCCAGTTAACAGTATAAGGATCAATTAATTCATCTTTCCATGTCATCAACATAAAACCTTTACGGTACAGGTAACCGGGATTACGTTTTAAAGCTGGTAAAATTTCTTTAAGAATAATACTATTGGGAATGGTCCATTGTGGAAAAGTAACCAAATCACTAATCTGGCTTGTAAGTATAGGTGTTCTTGTTGCCGGTTTACCTACTATAACTTTGCTTTCTAATGTGAGTGAATCATGATCCCATAATTGTAATTGAAAAGCCGGAAGATTAACCCATATAAATCGTTCTGGCATTTTAGGAGGTAATTTTTTATACCTGTCGAGGTTAATAGCAATGCGTTTGAATTTTTCCTGATCATTATTATTTAATGAACGAATTAATTGAACACCATATTTACCATCCGCTTTTAATTTTCTTTTTCTCTGCACTTTCAGAATAGCATTGGCTAATTCCGAAGAATCTACAGTTTTGGTTTGCCAGCTTATTACTGATTCTTCTTTTAAACGCTTCACCAGGGTTTTTAAAAATAAAACAGAGTCTTTATATGGATAACTTACATAAGTATATGTTATTTTGAAATTAGCAGAATCAACAAACGCTTTGAGAGCACTTCTTAATATTTGATAGCCCTTATGCTTGGGCTCCATTGAATGAAATACTTCACTTAAACTTTTACCAGCTAATACTTCATTGAGATTTTTATGATAAAAACTATCTGTTAAACTGGAATCGGGATTCAAATAAACACTATCAATCCCAAGACGTCCTAAATGCAGATGTGATGAAATACGGAAGAAAGCATCAGTGAGCATGAGATCAGCATTAGTCCACAACATTGCATCTCTTCTGCTTCCTTTAATTAAGGTATCTGCTGCAAATTTTTGTACCATTGATTGCAATTGAGTATCATGATAGTCTTTGGGAAACAAACCATACTCTTTCGAAAGTTGAATAAACCTGATTAATGAATCGGCTAATGGCATCCAGTTTTCCTTATTGCTCCAAACATTTTGAAACTGGTTGCTTTGATAAAATGTATTTACAGTTTGAAACATTGAAAGTTTAATACTATCATTTATTCTCCCGTTTTTTTCCAGAGCTGTTTTTAATTTATCCTGAATATGATCACTGATTTTTTGATTCATCTTCTCCGGTTGTGTAACCGGGTCATGTTG
>DAIOWB010000221.1:0-4800 GCA_036758725.1 Lacibacter sp. | reverse complement strand
TTTATTGCTTCTGTTTAAAAAAGCTACAGCAAAAACTTCATGCAATTTGTCTTTTAACTGTGCCTGTAAATAATGGGCAATATCAGCACTGGTTTTAATAATTTCTTTTTGAAAACTGCTAGCTTGTCGTCTCCTCCCCAGTTCCATAGCCGCAGCAATGGTTATAGCTTTTGCTTCGCCTATCCCATCAATTTTTGTAAGCTCTTTAATGCTCAGTTTCCCCAGTTCTGTAAGATTATCTTTTGCTTTTGACAAAATTTCCTTTGCCACATCTACAGCAGATTTTGATTTTGTGCCCGAAGCAATCAAAATGGCAAGCAATTCTGAATTGCTTAAGGCTTCTGTTCCCTTTAAGAGAAGTTTTTCTCTTGGCCTGTCGTCCAAAGCCCAATTTTTAATACTTTTTCGATTTTCTTGCATATTTCAATTTAAAGCCTTAGATTCACATTTCCAATTATCCTAAAACCAAGAAAAATGAGTACCCCTAAATCTCTAAGTTCTCTTGTACGATCGTGTACATTAACTTCCATCATCTTAGTTAATTTAATTTTTTCAGCAGTTTTTGTATTTGCAGTTACTATGCAAATCATTCAGCCAAAAGAAAAGATGATTGAAGCCGCCAGTAAAAAACTACCAGTATCTACCAAGCCTGTTCTTACCATCGCACAGATTCAGTAGTTACATAAATGTATCGGTTTTTTAAACTTTTCAATAAGGAATTGTTGAAAAGCAGTGAATTGTTTGCTTTATAAAGTTTGTTTTAAGAGCCTATCTTCGCCGCAATTTTTCACTCCTTATTAAACTGTAACAATGGTAAATCCATCTCCCAAAATTTTTTCTGGTACAGCTTCTATCTACCTGGCCGAAAATATTGCAAAAAAATTTGGCATACCCTTAGGTAAATGTATAACTCAAAGGTTTAGTGATGGTGAAATTCAGCCCATGTTTCAGGAAAGCATAAGGGGCGATATTGTTTTTTTAATTCAAAGCACTTTTTCTCCTGCTGAAAATATTTTGGAGCTATTACTAATGATTGATGCCGCAAAAAGAGCATCAGCTTATAAAGTTATTCCGGTTATCCCTTATTTTGGTTATGCCCGACAGGATAGAAAAGACAAACCCCGTGTGGCCATTGGAGCTAAGCTGGTAGCCAATATGTTAGAGGCAGCCGGAGCCGACAGGGTGATTACAATGGATTTACATGCGGCTCAAATTCAAGGATACTTTGATATTCCTGTAGATCATCTTGAATCGTCTTCCATTTTTATCCCATACATAGAAAGTTTAAAGCTGGAAAACCTTACCTTTGCGGCCCCCGATGTAGGAAGTGCCAACAGGATAAGAGAAATAGCCAGTTATTTTGAAGTTGAAATGGTCATTTGTGATAAGCATCGGAAAAGGGCAAATGAAATTGCCAGCATGGTGGTTATTGGTGATGTAACCGACAGAGATATAGTTTTAGTTGATGACATTTGTGATACTGGTGGTACACTTGTAAAATCAGCAGCTCTTTTAAAAGAAAAAGGCGCAAGGAGTGTAAGAGCATTAATTACACATCCTGTTTTAAGCGGGAAAGCGTATGAAAACATTGAAAACAGTGTTTTGGAAGAATTGGTTGTTTGTGATACCATTCCAATAACACGCCCAAGCTCAAAAATAAAAGTTGTAACTGTAGCTGAGTTATTTGCAGTTGCATTAAGAAATGCCTTTGAAAATAAAAGTATCACCAGTTTATTTATTCATTCTCAAAGAAGAAATAAATAAAATAAAAAAAGTAAAATTTTAAATTAAATAAACAATGAAGACAATTACTATCGAGGGTCACTTGAGGACCGAAAACGGGAAAAAAGCCGCCCGTGAACTTCGCTCTCAGGAACTTGTGCCTGGTGTAATTTACGGAGGCTCAGAAGAAATTAATTTCTATGCTCCTGCCAAAGCATTTAAAACTTTGGTTTACACTCCAGAATTCCAGTTAGCTGAAGTAAAAATTGCCGGTAAAAGCTACACAACAATCTTAAAAGACATTCAATTTGATAAAGTATCTGATGCTTTAGCACATATTGATCTTTTAGAACTGGTAGAAGATAAAAAAGTGATTGCAACAATTCCGATTAAGTTTAAAGGAACTGCAAAAGGAGTAAAAGACGGGGGAAAGTTAATCACTAAAATAAAATCACTGAAGGTAAAAACATTGCCAAAGTATTTAAAAGAAGCAATTGTTATTGATCTTACTCCACTTGAATTAAACGGAAATATTCGTATTGAAGATGTAAAGGAAGCAAATATTGAAATTCTGAATTCACCAAGAATTCCTATTGCTTCAGTTGTATTAACACGTTTATTGAAACAGGAAGAAGCTACAGCTACACCTGCAGCAGCAGCTCCGGCAAAAGCCGCACCTGCAAAAGCGGAAGAAAAGAAATAATTATACACAAACAGCATTTTCTGATCCCCCTGTATCATCAGGGGGATTTTAGTTTAACTAACTTTCAACTTTAGAAACCTCTGCAATGAAATTTTTAATTGTTGGCCTTGGAAATATTGGTACTGAGTATGAGCATACAAGACATAATATTGGTTTTGATGTGGTAAAGGCATTTGCAGAAAAACATAAAGCTCTTTTCAATTCAGAACGCCTGGCTTCTGTAGCCAAGTTCAAACTCAAAGGCAGAGTAATTACCTGTATTTTACCTACAACTTTTATGAACCTGAGTGGCAAAGCAGTAAAATACTGGATGGAGAAAGAAAAGATTCCAATTGAAAATATCCTGGTAATTATGGATGATCTTGCTTTGCCCCTGGAAAAAATCAGGTTAAAACCGGGAGGAAGTGATGCCGGGCATAATGGCCTTAAAAGCATACATGAAATGTTGTTAACTATAGATTATCCACGTTTACGGTTTGGCATTGGAAACAACTATCCAAAAGGGAAGCAAGTAGAATATGTATTGGGAAAATGGGATGAAAAGGAATATCCACTGGTTAAAAGGAAAATTGAGTCTTCAATAGAAGTGATTGAAAGCTTTATCCTTAATGGAATTTCAAAAACAATGAACACTGCTAACAAAATTGAAATAACTCTATAAATTTCAAATTTCTAATATTAACTTCGTAAGATTACGATAAATCTATTTTATTGGTTTTGAAATCCAAGATCCACGTTAAGCCAATTGCAATAAACCTGATTCTGAACCAATTAAACAGACAACCAAATGAAAATCTTTTGCGTAGGAAGAAACTATGCTGACCATGCTAAAGAACTGGGAAATGAAGTTCCTGAAGAACCTGTCATCTTTATTAAACCTAAAAGTGCCTTTCTTCAACCTCACATGCCTTTTTATTATCCTGAGTTTACAAATGAGCTTCATTATGAAGTTGAGTTAGTTTTAAGAATATCTAAGAACGGTAAGTATATCCAGGAAAAACATGCCCGTAAATATTACAATGCTATTACAGTTGGTATTGATTTTACAGCACGTGATGTACAAAACCAATTAAAAGAAAAAGGATTGCCCTGGGAAAAAGCAAAAGCATGGGATAACTCAGCTGCTGTTGGAAAATTTATTGATCTGAAGCCGGATGCGAATATGACGAATATTAATTTCTGTCTTTATAATAACAAGGAACTGGTACAACAAGGTAACTGTGATCAGATGATTTTCACTTTTGATCAGATCATTGCAAATATTTCACAATATTTTTCTCTAAATATTGGCGACCTTGTTTTTACAGGTACTCCTGCGGGTGTAGGGGAATGTGTTGTAGGTGATCAACTCGAAGCTTTTATTGAAGACGAGAGTTTACTTGAAGTAGAAATAAAATAGAGTATTTATAAACTGTCTTTTAGCCATTCTGTATAAGGATGGCTTTTTTATTTCAGTTCGTCTTATTTTGCATTTAATTGCTTGTTCATGATTACCAATGAAATTTTAAGAAATACGTTTAAGCTGATGTGCCATGCACAACACATGGCAGATATTTACGAACAAAACCGTTCAATTTGTAAATATGTTCATTCTACTTCAAGGGGCCATGAAGCGATTCAGCTTGCTACAGCATTTCAATTAAAACCAATTGATTGGGTGAGCCCTTATTACAGAGATGAAAGTTTGCTGCTTGGCCTTGGATTTGAACCATACGAATTAATGCTGCAGTTACTGGCAAAAGCCGATGATCCATTTTCAGGTGGAAGAGAGTATTATGCTCATCCAAATTATAAAGGAAACGATAAACCCAATATCATTCATCAAAGCAGTGCTACCGGTATGCAGGTAATTCCTACTACCGGTATAGCACAGGGGTTGAAGTTTTTGAACTGCCTCCCTAAATCTCCCGCTATAACGGGAGACTTGTCAACAGCACAAAGCAAGCTTTCCATAGATGCTGATAACAATAATGACGTTGATCAAGCATCGAGTTCTTTAATCCCCCCTTCGGGGGGTGGGGGGGCTGTCGTTATTTGTTCTTTAGGCGATGCAAGTATTACAGAAGGAGAAGTAAGTGAAGCATTTCAATTTGCGGTTTTAAAAAAGTTACCGATAATTTACCTGGTACAGGATAATGAATGGGGTATTAGTGTACAAGCAAAAGAAGCACGTGCGATGGATGCGTATGAATATGCAGGTGGTTTTAAAGGTATGAGCCGAATTCGTTGCGATGGAAGTGATTTTAAAGATGCCTATGAAACCATGCAACATGTTGTGGATTATGTAAGAGAACATCAGTCACCATACCTGGTGCAGGCTTATGTACCCTTGTTAAATCATCATACAAGCGGTGTGCGAAAAGAATTTTACAGAA
>DAIOWB010000220.1:0-4821 GCA_036758725.1 Lacibacter sp. | reverse complement strand
AGTACAAGAGTGCGACGCCACCACTGCCCAATAGATATTCTCTACTCTGCACCAATAAATTTTCTTCTACTGCTTATTCACAAACGTCTTCTTCTCTTTTCCAACACCGGTAATGGTGAGGGTCTTCCAGTTTTTGGGAAGTACGGTTTTAATTTGAGTGATACCTGTTGGCGTAATTTCCAATCCACCAAAACCCATTAACACACTTTGTAAAATACCACCGGCGCCCGTTGCAAAATAAGGATTGGTGCCTCCTTTAGTTTCTGCAATTACACGAAACGGTGGATTTAAATTGGGAATAAATGCATCATGAAACCAATGATACGCTTTATCTGAATTGCCCAGTCTTGCATACAGCGTTGTAAATACAGCCTGTGTCATAGCAGGTGTTCCTTCATTGGGCACACGCTTTTCATAATATTCAAGATCTCTTTTTATTGCAACAGGATCTTTAACTTCTTTTAATGGATAGGAAAGTAAATTCACATCGGCCTGTTTAATTCCTTCACCATTATATGTTGCATGTTCTTTTGTTGTGCCATCAGCAAATTTTAGAACAGGAATATTGTTTGCCACATTCATCCAATCTGCATCAGGTGTAATGCCCAAAATTTTTGCAGCTTCTGTTGCAAATTGTAAGTTCGCCTTAGCGGCAGCGTTAGTAAATGCATTGTTATCTACATTCTCGGCCCACTCATCTGCAGCCACCACATTTTTAATTTCAAATTTGCCAACTCCATTTCTTTCAACACGGCTTGCCCAGAAATCGGCCGTGGCACTGATGATGGGATAACCTTTTTCTTTCAGCCATACTTTATCCTGTGTTACACAATAATAATTCCATGCAGCAATAGCAACGCATGCTGTGATGTGATGTTCAAACGGACCGCTTAATGCCCAAACCGGCGTTTCTTCAACACCTGTTTCTGCACTTTCCCATGGATACATGGCTCCTTTGTATCCTTTGCTAAAAGCGTTTCGCTTAGCCGCTTCTAATCGTTGAAACCGATATTCAACCATGCTCTTTGCCAACTCGGGTTTTAAAACTAGCAATGCAGGATACATCCATAACTCTGTATCCCAAAACACATGGCCATTATAACCAAGTCCGCTTAATCCCATGGGTGATGGTGATAATGCTGTTCCTTCTCTTGTAAATGAATAGAGATGGTATAGCATGCTGTTGATATCCTGCTGATCCTGATCCACCTGTCCCGCTGCTGCGGGAATGCCTTCAACAATGATTCTGCTCTTCCACAATTCATCCCATGCTTTGTTATGAAACTGAAGCAAACGCTCTCTTCCTTCCAACTTAGCATAAATGGTTAATCGTTCAGCCTCATTCAACGGATCATCATGATGTGCAGATGTAATAGATGAACCTGCAACAGAATATCGATAGGTTTCTCCTGCTTTTAATTGCTTGCTGAATTTTAGGAGATGCATGTTATTATCCCACATTTCATGTATAACCCTTGGCTCAGTTCCATGTTTTTCTTCAAACAAAAATGTATTGCTTGCACACATGAGCAATTTACCTGTAGGACTTTTTGCTGATGATGTGAGCAAGCTCATGGTTACATGTGGCCTGTCAATTTCATTATAATAGTTCTGTACATCTTTCAATGCATCGGGGGCTTCCATAACACTGGCACCGGTGATAGTAATATCTTTTTTAGGGATAATGACAATATCCATTAACACCGTAAACGGAAGTTGACGTAATGAATAGTAAGTATAGGTTACCGTTGCTTTATCGCTATAATCAAAACTGGTGGTGAAGCTGGCATGTTGCATATCCAGCTCCTGTTTCATATTGGTTGCTGCTTTGGCATCCATTCTTCTGCCATCAATTTCCAAATAAGCATTGAGTAAATTAAAACTCTTTAAGAAATTGCTTACCCGTCCTCTTCCGTACAAATCATAAGCTCCTGCCAATACCACTTCTTTTACTTTAAATGGTTCGGGTGATGATACCACACCTATCATACCATTGGCAACGGTGATGCCATAATAATTGTTGGGATCAATATTGGATGCAGAAATTTTCCAGGTATCAATCTTTTGCGACTTTGTAACAAAGGGAACTGTAAATAACAAAAGAATCAAAACTCTTTTCATATGATAATCTTTAATTGATTTATTTCATTTCAAAATCGATTTGCTGTGTGTCTCTTGAATTACCCCCAATAAACACACTGAACTTTCCGGGCTCCAGAATCAATTTCCCATCCGCATTATAAAATGATAGCTCTTTGGCAGTGAGTGTGAAATTAACCGTTTTACTTTCTCCCGCATTCAATTCAATTTTTTCAAACCCTTTTAATTCTTTTACAGGTCGAACAATGGAAGCTGCATAATCACGAATGTATAATTGTACTACTTCTTCTCCAGCCCTTGTTCCGCTGTTAGTAACTGTAACAGTTACTTTTAGTTTATCTCCTTTTGAAATAGTATTGGCAGAAAGTTGTGGTTTGGAATAAGTAAACTGCGTATAACTCAATCCAAAACCAAAAGGATACAATGGTTCATTGGGAATATCCCTGTAACGGGCAAACCAATTTCCCATGCCATCCGTTTCAGTTGGTCGGCCGGTATTGAAATGATTATAATAAACCGGTATTTGTCCAACAGCATATGGAAAAGTCATTACAGTTTTACCAGATGGATTGTAATCACCGCTCACCACATCAGCAATTGCATTTCCATGTTCTGTGCCCAATATCCAGCATTGTACAATAGCATCTGCTAAGGGTTCAATTTTAGTAAGAATTAATGGGCGACCGCTTGATACCAATGCAATAATTTTCTTACCCGTATTTTTTAATGCTTTTAATAATTCTATTTGTGATGCGGGAATTTCAGGATAAGCAAGAGATCTGTCTTCACCTGCCCTTTTACCACTGATGCCAATGTTGACTACAATCACATCAGCATTCGTTGCCATTGTAACCGCTTCGTTGATGAGTGCGTCATTGGTTGTAAGATCTGTATTATAGCCCTTTGCAAATTGCATATTGCTGAATTTGCTTTTAAATGCCTCATACACTGTAACAGCATCGTTGCTCTTTCCCTGAGCAATCCAGAAATCAAATAAATCATCTTTACTCTCGGCAAATGAACCTACCAGTAATACTTTTGCTGATGTTGACAGAGGTAATGATTGATTATTATTTTTCAATAACACAATTGATGAACGGGCTCCAGTGCGTGCAATGGCACGATGTTCTGCTGTAAAAATATTTGTACGTTCCCTTTCTTCATTGCAAAATTTTAATGGATCATCGAACAAACCCAATTTAAATTTATAATAGAGAATACGTGCCACCGCTTCATCCAATTGCTGCATGGTAATTTTTTTCTCTTTTACAAGCTGTGCCAAATGAGTAATGGTTACTTTGCTTTGCATATCCACATCACTACCTGCAATGAAAGCTTTGAATGCTGCGTCTTTTCCATCAGCAGCATAACCATGTGTAATCATTTCGCCAAACGATGCCCAATCACTCACCACAATTCCTTTAAAACCCCATTGCTTTCTTAAAATATCGTTCACCAAATATTTATTACCGCTTGCAGGCACTCCTTCAAATACATTAAATGCATTCATTACTGTAGCAGCACCGGCATTTACTGCAGCTAAATAAGGCGGCATGTATTTATTCCATAACACTACTCTTGAAACATCCACCTGGTTATATTCTTTACCTGCTTCCACAGCACCATAAGCTGCAAAATGTTTTACAGTGGCCAGCACATGTTCTGCATCGTTCAATTTTCCCTGCAATCCCTTTACTCTTGCTGCCGCTACTACACTTCCATAAAACGGATCTTCGCCTGCTCCTTCCATTACTCGGCCCCAGCGTGGGTCGTTACTGATATCACACATAGGTGCAAATGTCCAGTGCAAACCTGCAGCGGAAGCTTCCTTTGCAGCAACAGATGCGTTGCGTTCTATTTGTTGAATGTTCCAACTGCATGCTTCTGCCAATGGAATAGGGAAAATTGTTTTGTAACCATGAATCACATCATAGGCAAACAGTAAAGGAATACCCAGGCGGCTTTGCATGGCCACCTGCTGAATGCTGCGTGTATCTGCCACGCCAATAACATTGAGCATGGAACCTACACTTCCGTTTTTTACCATTTGCATTTTTTCTTTTTGACCGGCATCGTTCAAAGCAGGGCCTGTAAATGCACCGCCATTCATCTGGTTTAGTTGGCCCACTTTTTCATCAAGTGTCATCCGGCTTAATAAATCTTTGATTCGTTGTTCAATTGGCAATTTCGAATTTTTAGAAGGGAACAATGTTTGAGCGTACATTGTTTGGAACCCAAGTGAAGCAAACAGCACTATGCAATATTTTTTCATTAAAGTATACTTTTGTGAGTAAAAAAGCCTGAATTCTAAATATCGTATTACCATTGAAAGGTATTAATAAAACAGGATGCTTCCACATAATAAGCATGGAAAATCTTGAGGATGCAATAATATCTTTTCAAAAACAAATGGCGGCGATAACCGTTATATGCTATGATAATTTTACATTTGATTTTTTTGAAAACCCAGTTGATTTATTACAATGAAAAGAACAATAATTGTACTGCTAATTTTATTTACTACAGCTGTTTTATATCTGTATGCAGGAATCTCATCAATACAAAGGTTTTCGAAGTCTGTAACTGTTGCTTGTACTTCAGAAGGTGCTTTACGTGTTCTGGTGTATGAAAGCGGCAGTAAACAAGGTTGGCCGGGCGAAAAGCAGAATGATAGTATGTACCGATTTGAAGAATTGCAATATGCTGTTGGCAATACACTCA
>DAIOWB010000219.1:0-4856 GCA_036758725.1 Lacibacter sp. | reverse complement strand
ACCACCTAATATGCTGAAGAGGATTTTTTCTGCAGCCCTTCCCTGGTGTGTTGGTATAACCAGCGGCATACCTGTAATTTGTTGTACAGCTTCTTCAAAACGGAAAAAGCTGGGACTGCCGGCATACGATTCGTCGCCCTGCATCATGCCTGCCCATTGGTTGCTGCTCATAGCACTGGTACCACTGTCGGTAAGTAAATCAATCAGCACATCAGCAGAATGGATTAAGAATGGATTGTAAAAAGCTTTTTCTAAAATAGCTATCCGTTCTTCCTTTGTATTGAAATAGATAGGTTCTACAGATTTTATTTTAAATGGTTCTATGATTGTTTTCATGCAATTTATTTTAGTGAGAATAGTCTTAAAGAAGTGAAAGGACTGATGCGAAGCAGAAGCAGAACAGAAATTCAGGAAGGCTTTTTAATGATATTTTTCCAAAGCATCATGCCGCAAAGATGCTTTTAATCCCGATGACTAAAAAATGATTTTAATCATCTCTGCAAACTATCCTCATTAGTGAATAATAGAAAAATAACGAAAGGGCAGGATTTAATTCAGTGCAATTCCTATAATAAAACCGATCCATGGTTTTTGATGATAAATCCAATCCTTGCGATCGGGACTTAATAAATGATCAAACCCGGTAGCTAAACCAAAGCTTGCAACATTCGATTCTATAAAACCTGCTACCCCGAATTGAATGACAAAGCCGCTATATTCATTAGTGATGGCATTCCTTGTTGAAAAAGGTCCGATGCTACTGGTAGCTGGTCCGGCAAACAAACCAAAATCATATCCCCGGTTAATAATTTTATATTGCTGTTTACCCAAAGGATTTAATTTGCTTATAACCCGATACTGATCATGCCTCCAACCAGCGTAAATAGCTGCATTAAATTCTGTATTTAATTGTGCCGGTAAATGATACACAGAAGGCCTGTATTTAAGCAGGATGCTGGTGATATCAATGTCAATATCTTTCTTAATAAATTTCAGCGTCTTTTCATTTGTTGTATCAGATGTTATCTGAGGAATTGATATCATTTCCTTTTTAACAATATGGTTTTGATAAACGGGGTAAACAGTTATTTTTTCATCTGTTATGTCAACATATACTTTTTCAAGCAATTTGTTTTCCGTTTTCATTTGATAATAACCACTTTCAAAGCCATGCATTGATGATTTTTCCATCACCGTACAGGAAGAAGTAAAAAAAAGGATAACTAAAAACAGTATATATGATTCCCGTTTCTTCATAAGTTAAAATTAGAAATCTATTGATCTGATTGCAAGAAGAATTTTAAAAATGTATAAATAAAAATCAACTTAATGATTGAATAGCAGGTCTTTCAGGCTTTGTTTATCGCTTGCCTCCTGTGTTTGTGTATTAATTTGAAAAAAGAAGGAGTTAAGCCTGTTACTTTTTTAAATTGTGCAGATAAATGGCCAATATTTTTATAACGAAGTTTACGGGCAATTTCACTGAGGTTTAATTCATCATAAATAATCAGTTCTTTTACTTTTTCAATCTTATTTAAAATAATAAAATGTTCTATTGTAATTCCTTTTACTTCTGAAAAAACATTGGCCAGGTACGTATAATTATGATTTAATTTTTCACTTAAGTAAACTGAGTATTTAATTGAAGGTAATTCATCTGCATAATGAATCATTTCAATAATTGCATTTTTAATTTTTTCAATAAGAATCGATTGCTTGTCGTCAAGCAATTCAAGCCCCGATTTTTGTAAAACTCTGTTTAACTGGTTGTGCGTTTTTACAGAAAGCTTTTCTTTAATTTCAACTTCACCAAATTGTATATTGAAATAGGGGATACCCAGTTTTTCCAATTCCGCCTTTACAATCATTTTGCAACGGATGCTCACCATATTTTTGATGTAAACTTTCATGCTTTTCACTGGTTCAATGTTAGCTGGTAGCCTGCTTCTAATATACAAAACCCTATGAATAATTTAAAGAATACCTAAAAGAAAGTGAGTTGAAAAAAAAGTTCATGCAAGCTATTTGTAATTACACCTTAAATACAAAGTTTGCAATAGTAAAAGGTGGTTCCCGGTATACATTTACTGCCTTCAGCACTTTATCTAATACCAGTTTGAGTTGATTAAAATCAGCTGGCTTTTTAATATAAACATTAGCTCCGTTGCTGAATGTATCATCAATATCTTTTTCAGAAGAAGAATTGGAAAAGATAGCAATGATCATATTTTTAAATTTATCTCTGGTTCTGATCTCTTTTAAACATTGCAGTCCATTCTTACAAGGCATATTTAAATCTAAAAAAAGAAGCGATGGAACAGGACTTTCTTTTTTTGATAAATAGTTCATGAGCTCTTTTCCGTTAGTTACCGTTTTTACAACAGGCTTAATTTTTAATTCTTCCAGAGCCTCTTTAAAACGAAGACGATCACTTTCATCATCATCTGCTAGTATGATATGGAGTTGGTCGGTAACCATGTTAACACATTTTCGGTTAGCATCTATCTTATTATAAAGTTAGCATTTCAGCCTCTATATTAAAAATGAAAACATATGATTTAAATCAGAAAAAAAGTGAATGAAAAGGAGAGTAGGAGAGGTAAGTATTTTTGGGCCTATCCACTGAATTTTACTTGAATTTCAGTTCCAGTATAGTGTCTATTGGGTCTGTTATAACCTGCTCTGTGTAAATAAAAACACCTTCAGGTACTTGCTTGAATTTTATTGAAGTTTTGCTGTTAAATAATGAACAGCTTATTACTTTTTGTTTCAGCTCCGGAATAAAAACATAAGCAGACTCATTTGGCTTGTTGAGGATGTGTACATACCATTTATTTTCTTTTGCAGTAACTACACCCCATTCCTGTGTTCTTAAAACAGCACCCCTGGTTCCGTAAATACTTTCACCGTTTTGTTTCATCCAGTTTCCCACTGCTTTTAATGTGTCAGTAAATTCAGGTTGAATGGTGCCATCGGGCATAGGGCCTACATTCAATAAAAAATTAGCGTTGTGGCTGGCAGCTTTTACAAGATAATGCACCAGCTCTTTTACTGTTTTGTAATGCCTGTCAGTGATATTAAAACCCCACGAATCGTTCATGGTTTCACAGGTTTCCAAAGGTAGTTGAGAAACAGAGGCACCTCCAAATCCTGTAGTATTGCCGCCGGGTAAATCTTTTTCAAAAGCCTGGAAATCTTCTCCGGGTATGGGGGTTAGATGATGGTTGTTTGAAATTAAACAGGCAGGTTGTAAAGAATGGATGAGTTGATAAATTTCATCATAATGCCAGTTTACTTTTGATTGCAGTGTTTTGTCATAATCATTATCTAACTGGTCCCAATGACCGTCGAACCAGATGCCTGATATTTCACCATACTCAGTTAACAGTTCTGTTAACTGTGCTTTCATAAAACGGATATAACTGTCCCAATTACTTTTTTGTGTTCTGCCTGTGCCTTTACCAGTTTTACCTGTTTCATACTGGTAATCGCTTCGGTACCAATCGAGCAATGAATAATAACAGAATAATTTTATTCCTTCCTTATGGCATTCATCGGCCAGTTGCTTTAATGCATCTTTTCCATAAGGGGTGTTGGTAATTTTCCAGTCCGATTGTTTAGTATCCCAATTGCTGAATCCATCGTGGTGCCTGGTGATGAATGTAATATATCTCATACCTCCTGCTTTGGCAATTTCTACCCATTTCTTCGCATCAAAATTTTGAGGATTGAAAATATTGATCAGTCGTCCATATTCATTAACTCCTATATTTCTGTTATTCATCACCCATTCTCCATGCCCCAAAACACTGGATGCACCCCAGTGTATAAACATACCCAGTTTCATATCCTGGAAATCAGTGCGGGCTTTTAAGTTTTCTTTCGTTGGTGTATAGGTTTGCCCTTGCAAGAGATTTGTTACAGAAAAGAAAGAAACAAAAATTAAAATCTTTTTCATTCTGTTTATTTTAATTAGTTGCGTTTACTGTAATCAGTTTGTAAATTCTTATTTCACCTGCATTTTATATATCACCAGGAAGGCAATAACAATAAGCGCAAGGATAATAAAGGTTGTAAGAATGATTAGTGATTGACCGGGTAGTTCTTTTCTTTTCTTTCTTCTTCGTTGTTGTAATTGTGTGGCCAGCTGTTTATTTAAATCTGCAACTACAGATTGTATGCGTTCTTTATTCTTCAGTTGGCTCAAACCTTCTTCAGCATCTGCAAACAATTCAGATTCGGTTAAACGTTGTTCAATTTCATGGCGCTCCTGTGGGGTAAGATGCCCCATCAGGTAATCCATCAATTCCTGTTCGTTGAGTTCGGGATGTTCTTTTAATATATCAAGTAACTTATCGCTCATGATTTGTTTTGATTGAGCAAAAGCGTTTTCAAATTACGCTTTCCGTTTTGAATATAACTTTTCACCTGCATCAAGGTATAACCGGTTTCGTCAGCAATTTCAATATAGCTTTTCTTTTCAAGGTAAAACAATTCAATACAAATTCGTTGTTCTGGAATCAGTTCCCGCAGCGAGTTGGTTAATTGTTCCAGCAGTTTGTCTTTTTCAATATGTTCAGCCAGGTTGTTTTCTTCTGCCGGTGTCGCCATCATCCGTTCAGTGATTTCCCTGGGCAGTTTCCCTTTATCCCGTAGCTTCATGAGGCAATGGTTTTTTGCAACCATGTAAATCCAGCTTTTAAAATAATCTACTTTATACTTGCCCAGTTCTTTAATGCTTTTTTCAAAAACCTGCTGTACGGCATCTTTTGCTTCTTCTTCATTTTTTAAATATTTCATGCACACACCAAATAACAAAAGCGTATAACGCTGCAATAAAATACCCAGCCATTTAT
>DAIOWB010000218.1:0-4909 GCA_036758725.1 Lacibacter sp. | reverse complement strand
TAAACTGGGAGACATGCAAATTGATAAAGAACAATACCTGGTGCGGCTGAACGGAAAAGAAATTATTCTTGCTAAGAAAGAATTTGAATTGCTGGCATTACTTGCATCAAAACCAGGCCGTGTTTTTCTTCGTCATGAAATCCTAAGCCAGGTTTGGGGAGCCAGTGTAATTGTGGGCGACAGAACCATTGATGTACATATCAGAAAAATCAGACAAAAATTAGGTGTTGATTGCATTACAACTGTTAAAGGAGTTGGGTATAAATTTGAAATGGCTGCTGCATAATTCCTTTCTAACTTCGCAACAATTTTATTGAAACGAAGTTCATGTTCAATTCCCGTCAATTAAATCCGGTTCAGGTATCTGCTATTAACGCTTTTACTATTTCGTTATTAGTTGGAATAGCCAATTACATTTTCATAGGTAACTGGTGGATAGCCATACTCAGCTTTGTTGTATTATTAATCATCAGCTATTTACTCATCCGTTATTTTACTGAACGTTTTATTTACCGTCACATCAAACTCATTTATAAATTTATTTCACAAACAAAAGCTACTAAACGGGAAGAGTTCTTTTATAAATCCATTTTGCCAGAAAAAAGCCTGCAGGAAGTAAGTAAAGAAGTAGAAGAATGGGCCGAACAAAAAAAGCAAGAAATTGAAACCCTGCAACAAAACGAACAATACCGTAAAGAATTTTTGCAAAACCTCAGCCATGAATTAAAAACGCCCATTTTTGCTGTACAGGGATATATTGATACACTGCTCAGTGGTGCAATGAACAAAGAAGAATTTGCTAAAAAGTTTTTATTAAGTGCCTCAAAAAATATTGACCGGCTTGTAAACCTTGTGGATGACCTGGATGAAATATCAAAGCTGGAATTTGGTGAACAGCTTTTATATAATGAAAACTTTGTGATACAGGAATTAATTGAAGAAGTATTTGACAGTTTAACCATTAAAGCATCGGCCAAGAATATTAAAACATCAATTAAAAAAGGTTGTGAGCTGCCCATTACTGTTTTTGCTGATAAAGAAAAGATCAGAATGGTATTTATAAACCTGGTAGATAATGCCATTAAATACGGAAAGCAAAACGGAACAATTACATTCAGTGCATATAAAACTACAAATGAAAATATACTTGTAGAATTAACAGATGATGGATATGGAATAGCTGAAGAACATTTATCAAGAATATTTGAACGGTTTTACAGAACCGATTTAGCAAGAAGCCGAAAAGAAGGAGGCAGTGGATTAGGCCTTTCTATCTGCAAACACATTATTGAAGCACATGGGCAAACCATGCATGTAAGAAGTACTGTTGATGTAGGAACAACATTTGGATTTACACTCAAAGGCAAACAAGAAAAACCATAAAAATCATTTAAAAAAAACGCCTCCTGGGAACAGGAGGCGGGTAAAGGATACTTGCTTAAGGAAAAAAATGTACTGTATTATTTATAATTAAAGAATCTCGTCCAACCCGTCCACCAATTATCATTCACACCAATTGCTCCACGGTAATTTACATTTTCAAATCCGGTTAATTTACTGTTTGAATAATTTGTAGTACCAATTAATGGCGAACCAACTTTTGGGGAGGGGTTAAAACCAACATAATTGTAAAAGGAATTTAAAAGCAAATCATCATTGCTTGCTGATATGTTATTATTCTTACCCGTTGTATTAAACCAATTGTTTATTGAAAAAGTACTTCCACTGTTAACACGTAAAGGGCTTGTACAACCGGCAATAGAAACATTTGCTATTTCCAGATCATTGTTTGCTGCATTGGCTTCAGTAGTTGAACCATCAATTAAAATTCCTGCACCTGCAGATGGCCATCCCATAATAACTGAATTAAATAAACTCAACCTGCTGTTACGTCGAATATGTACACCACGGCGGAAATTTGTGGCAAACGTAGTTGTTGAATTAAAAACGGGCCCAATCAATGTAACATTACTAAATACCGGCGCAGTAAACGGTTGTGAACCAGTTCCGCTGCCATCATTATCACTTTCAAATCCATTAGATGCTCCACCGGCCGATTGATCAGCAATGGAAGTATCTCTTACAGCAATTGCAAATTGAATTTTACCACGGTAACCATTATCTGTATCAAAATCATCATCTAAATTTCTAAAGCTGATCAGGTGTTTACAATTTACAGTTCCGCCAAAAAATTCAAATGCATCATCATTGGCATAAGAAACCTGTACATAATCTATTACTGTACCACGGCCAACTGAGCCAAGTGTTAAACCATTGATTTCTCTATCTGGCTGAAAAGGATAGCCACCAAATTCTAACCGAACATATTTTAAAATACCACTGTTATCGTCATCATTTAAGCCGCCATGCAAACCATCCCCATTTGCATTATTAATACCGCCTTCAATTTCCATGATTCCATTTACTCCATTGTACGACCCGTTATTTTTTGCACGGCCAAGGATAACAAGGCCACCCCAATCACCTAATCTCTTTTCTCCTTCAACTGCACTTGAAGTAAAAACAATTGGCTTATCCGGAGTACCTTCTGCAAATATTTTTGCACCACGTTTAATTACTAAAGTACTGTTTGTTCCTCTTTTCCCTGTAATGATTGTACCTGCAGGAATTGTAATAGAATAGCCTGAATCAATGTAAACCAGCCCATCCAATAAGTAAGTAGCACCTGCTGTTAAAACTTTATTTGTTTTATAGGTTCCTGAAAGTGTAAGATTATCTGCAATGATTGAATTATCTCCTACTTCAACATATATTTTTTTACAGGAAACAAGTGATAAAACAATTAAACAAGCTGTGATAATTTTTTTCATTTTGATCTGATTATTTTTTGATTGATTAAAAGCGATGAGTAAAGGCGATATTGATATTTGTTCCGGATTGAAACTTACGGAAACGGAAGTCTGTTGACTCATTGTACTTTCCGCTATTATCATTATCCTGGTAAAACAATGCTTTCGCATTAAAGATATCAGTTGCAGAAAAACGCATTTCTGATTTTCCATTTTTGAACTTATGATTCAATTGTAAATCAAACAAGGGTCTTGGTGCTTCCCATACGGATGGAAATTCATTTAAGCCAACAAAATATATTCTGCGGCCAACCTGGTTAAACAGGGCTGTGATGGTAGTATTGTTTTCATTAAAATTATATTCAACTCCACCATTTAACACATAAGGGCTTTGCCCTTGCATTGGTCTTTCTTCAAGCGTTGAACCTGCACCAAATTTTACTTTATTATAGATATAAGCAAGATTACCAAACGCTGTTACATTTTTTAAACCAATTCCATCCAGTTTTTTTCTGAAATCAACTTCTACTCCAAACGCTGTTGCAGTAGGTGCATTGCCATAACCTATATTAAATGTAATTGGACCGGTTTGATTTAAAAAAGGTTCTATGGGGTTTTTAAAATGTTTGTAAAACAAACCTGCTGTAATTAACTCACCACTTTGAGGATAAAACTCATAACGCAAATCAAGATTTGTAATTTTTGTACGTTTTAATTTTTCATTACCCTTAATGCCAGCTACTAATTCAAAATCAAAAAATTCAAACGGAGCCAGTTCTCTGAACTCAGGCCTTATTAAAGTTTGTGAAGCTGCAAAACGCAGGTTTGTTTTACTGTTTAATTTATATGAAAGGTTAGCAGATGGTAAAAAATCGTTGGTGTGAGTATTTATTTTGATTGTATTGTTGCTATTATCAGCACCGGTTAATTGCTGATTAAAGTTTTCAACTCGTAAGCCCCATACCGCTCTGAATTTTTCTCCAAACTGATTATCCATTTGAAGAAAGCCGGCATGTAAAAATCCTTTTGCTAAATAATCAAAGTTACGGTTGTTAATTTCATCCATTTTAAATTTATCGGGACCAAAATTTTCAGGTGCAAAGATCTGTTCAAGTGGCAAACGCAATAAACTCTGGCTCGCACCATATTGCGTTACACCCAGAGGTCTTGATGAAAATATTCTGTCTTTATGTTGAAATAAATAACCGGTTTTAATTGATTGCTTTTGCCCCAACCAATTAAAACTTTTTGATGCATTGATATTTGTACCATAAACATAATCCATCAAATCAGAATAAAAGCGTAACCCGCTACTTAAAGATGGTAATCCGTTTTGAACCGTAACCTGGTAATCCGATTCGGGAGCAGTAATTGCTTTTACATAGGCAACACGTCTTAAATCAGGAGTGCTTTGATAAAGTGTTGTAACATTCCCGTTCCAATTAAGTTTAATACCAGCACCATCAAATAAATGTTCTCCGCTTAACTGACCTGAGTAATACATATTTGAACGAAAAGCAAGTTCCTGAGAACGGATACTGTTGCCGGCATCAATATTTTCTCCATTACGAAGAAGTGTATAGTTATTGCTATTGATATTGAAAATATTTTTGAACGATATTTTGTTGCTTTTATTGAAATGAAAAGATAAATTACCTAAAGCCCCAACTGAAATATCACGGTTATATTTATCATCATTAAAATGTTGAATCACCTGTCCCTGCTCATCCTGAAAAGTTCTTTCCTGAATGATTGTACGGTTGGTTTGATTATAAGTGAGTGCATAAACAAATCCTAATTTATTCTCTTTTGCTTTTGAACTCCACCCACCGTTGAATTGCAAATTCAGATTGGGCATGCCTGTGTTCTTTTGCGATGTCCAGTTGTTTTTGAAGTTCTTTGAAAAATCATATTTCTTTTGTTCATCCAGCTTGGAGTACTGACTGCGAACTATAGGAAAACCTGAAGGCAATGCTCTTGATCCATCATCAATACCCAGCCAATCAAAACGGCCCCCTTTATATGTATAAAAAGGTTTGAATGTAGTTTGAAGATTTACTCCTGTTCCCAGTGTTACTGAAAAATAATTTTGTGCAGGT
>DAIOWB010000217.1:0-4914 GCA_036758725.1 Lacibacter sp. | reverse complement strand
ACGGCATCATATCTATTCATAGTTTTCAGATTTTAAATCAAAACAAATGCTTCTTCTAAAAACGACTGCAATGTTTAAAAATTGCTTTTACAAATTTATTCCAATTCTATCGTTCCTGCTACTTTCAATGTTAAGTTATGCACAAATCAAGCCAAGTACAGCAGATGAAAGGCAGAAAGGGCTTGTACTCAGAAAGGAACTGGAAAAGAAATCGTTGATGAATGATGTTAAATTCCGCAACATCGGGCCAAGCATTATGAGTGGAAGAGTTACCGATGTAGAAGCGAACCCTGAAGATCCAACAGAGTTTTATGTTGCTTATGCAAGTGGTGGGTTATGGTATACCAAAAACAATGGCCAATCTTTTACACCCATTTTTGATCATGAAGATGTAATGACCATTGGTGACATTGCTGTTAAATGGTACGGAAACCGCATCATTTGGGTTGGTACCGGTGAAGTAAACAGCAGCCGATCGTCTTACGCAGGAAATGGTGTATACAGAAGTACTGATCTTGGAAAAACCTGGGAATATCTTGGTTTGCCGGAGAGTCATCATATTGGCAAAATTCAATTACACCCTACTGATCCAAATACAGCATGGATTGCAGCATTAGGTCATTTATATTCTCCAAACAAAGAACGTGGTATTTATAAAACAACCGATGCAGGTAAAACATGGAAGCAAACTTTGTATGTTGATGATAATACAGGTGCTGTTGAAATGGATATCAACCCCAATAACCCAATGGAATTATATGCTGCAGTTTGGTATCGTACACGCCGTGCATGGAAGTTTGAAGAAAGCGGACCAACAACCGGTATTTATAAAAGTAATGATGGTGGAAATACATGGGGTTTAATAAGTGGACCAGGCAGCGGTTTTGCAGAAGGGAAGAAATTAGGCAGAATAGGATTAACTGTGTTTCCTCAAAACCCCAATATAGTGTATGCTATTATTGATAATAATGAAACCAGGCCCGATACATCAAAGAAAATAACTTCCGATACCAGTTTTCAACTGCAGGATTTTAAAACCATGACAAAAGAACAGTTTCTTGCTGCTGAAGATAAAAAACTGGAATCCTTCTTACGCAGTCAACGCTTTCCTGCAAAATATACAGTTGCTGTTGTTAAAGAAATGGTGAAGGCAGATAAAATTAAACCCATTGCTTTATGGGATTATTTTGATGCAGGTGATGATGGTTTTAGCAACTCAGCTATTAAAGGTTGTGAAGTTTACCGGAGTGATGATGCAGGAAAAACCTGGAAGAAAACACATGAAAAACCAATTGCAACTTTTAATACTTATGGATATTATTTCGCTAAAATTTACACATCACACACAAACCCTGATAAAGTATTTATTCTTGGATTCAATGCTATGTTAAGTACAGATGGAGGTAAAATTTTTAAATCAATAGATAAAAATAATGTACATGCCGATCATCATGCTTTGTGGGTTAATCCAAAAAAAGATTCACATATCATTAATGGAAACGATGGTGGATTAAATATTTCTTATGATGATGGTGAAAATTGGTTTAAAGCAAATTCGCCTTCGGTTGGACAATATTATGCTATTACAGTTGATGATGCAAAACCATACAATGTATATGGTGGATTGCAGGATAATGGAAGCTGGTATGGCCCATCAAACCACAAAGAAAGCAGTGATTGGCATGATAGCGGAAATTATCCGTTTAAAGCATTAAATGGTGGAGATGGTATGCAAGCACAGGTAGATACCAGAGATAATACAACCGTTTATTCCGGTTCACAGTTTGGAGCATATGCAAGAATTGATCGGTTAAAATCAACACAAGCTCGTGTGAATGTTCGTCCTTCACATGAACTGGGAGAAAAACCATTACGTTTTAACTGGCAAACTCCAATACTGTTATCAAAACATAATCAGGATGTTTTTTATTATGGCAGCAACCGTTTTCACAGGAGCTTTAATAAAGGTGAGAATTCAGTGAATCTCAGTCCTGATCTTACGGGAGGTAACAAAGATGGCAATGTACCGTTTGGAACTTTGGTAGCTATGAGTGAATCCCCCTTACGTTTTGGATTAATTTATACAGGAAGTGATGATGGCTTTATACATATTACAAAAGATGCAGGTTATACATGGGCACCTGTACATACAAAACTTCCCAAAAATGTACAAGGGTTATATGTTAGCCGTTTAATCGCATCAAAGTATAAAGTAGGAAGAGTGTATGTTTCTTTAAACGGATACCGTAATGATCATTTTAATGCTTATGTTTTTGTAAGTGAAGATTATGGTACAACGTGGAAACAAATTTGTCTGGATTTACCTGCAGAACCGGTGAATGTGATTAGAGAAGATCCAAAAAGTGAAAATATTTTATACATTGGTACAGATCAGGGACTTTATGTTTCAGTTGATGCCGGTGTAAGTTCTTTTGCATGGATGAGTTCATTGCCAAGGGTTGCCATTCATGATATTGCTATACAGGAAAGGGAAAATGAAATTGTGCTGGGCACCCATGGAAGAAGCCTTTATATTGCTTCTTTAAACGAAGTTCAGAAACTGGCAACTGATAAAGCTTATTTAGAAAAGAAAAAAGCTGAATTAAATAAAAAATAAAATAGCTGAATTGTAAAAACTATCATAAAGTATAATTTTAATTAAAAGCGATGCAACTTTTAAGATGAAATTCCTACTTTAATTTGAAAATCATTTTTCAAACTGATAATTAATTGTAATACGTTTAACTTCAAAAAAAATAAGTCATGAAAAAACTATTTAGTCTTTTGCCATTATTTACACTAGCCTTTGTAATAACAGCTTGTGGCCAGAATGATAAAAATACAAAGCCCAGTCCACCGGCAACTTCAGAATTTAAAGTGGGCACAGCTAACATAAAAATCAGCTATAGTGCACCTTCAGTAAAAGGAAGAGAAATCTGGGGTAAACTGGTTCCTTATGGAGAAGTGTGGCGTACTGGTGCCAATGAAGCTACCGTTTTTGAAACAGATGCAGATATTAAAGTAGAAGGACAAACCTTACCAAAAGGAACATATGCATTGTTTACAATTCCAGGTAAAGATGAGTGGGTAATTATTTTCAATAAAAATGCGAAACAGTGGGGCTCTTTTAGTTACAAAAAGGCAGAAGATGCTTTGAGAGTAACTGTTCGTCCCGGTTTAGCAAGTACTTTTAATGAAGTGTTGAAAATTGTTGGAAATGTTGATGGAAGTGTTTCAATAGCATGGGAAAAGCTGGAAGTTATTTTTAATATAAGTCAATAAAGAAAAAAGATCTGTTCAAAATCCCTTCTCAATATATTGGGAGGGGATTTTCATTTCACAGCTTTTCCACAAATTGAAAATGGAAGAGTTCCCTCAAGTTTAAATAAGTAGTTTGCAGCTTCATGAAAGATTCCAGAACCGTTTTGCTATTATTCGTATCGCTTTGTTTAGTTGGAACATGGATTTATCATATTTATGATAAAAATAATTATTTGTCAAATCCACCTGTTGTATTGGTTAAAGACACTGTTACTATTCAGAAAGCAATTAATGATTCATTGCGTTCTATTTATTCAAAACAGCTTTTACAGATAGATTCTAATAACAGAAAGGATGATTCGTTAACAACCACTCTTTCAAATAAATTAAATGAGAATGACAGTTTAAGAAATGAAATAACAGCTATCCTCAATATCAATAATATAACAAGGGAAGATTTAAAGAAGGCCGAAGAAAAAATTATTCAATTACAAAAGAAACAGGAGCAAAACAGGTTGGCTGTAAACAAATCACAAACAACTGTTGCTGACAGCAGGCAAAACAATCAAAGTACAGTTCAAGAGAGCAATAATCAAATTCAAAATAAAGCAAGTGGGGCATTTACATTTTCATTGGCAAACATCAGCTTAAAAGCAATTAAACCCGGTGCAGGAGGAGTAGAACTCACAACAAACAAGGCAAATGAAACAGATCATTTTTCAATTACCTATTCACTTGTTTGTAATGATGGTTCTTTAAATGAAACTGAAGTATTTATTGTTCTTACCGATCCTGCAGGAAATGTGATACAAGACGATCAATGGCAGGCAGGATTGTTTTCAACAAAGAATAATATACGAATACCCTATACACGTAAAAATGATTTTGGTTATTCAAAAGGAGAAATAAAGCGATTTACAACTGTATTAAAGATTCCGGAATTTAATTCAGGATTATACAATTTGCAGGTTTATCATAATGGAGCACGAATTGGGAAGACTGATCTGCGTTTGAATTAAGCCAAGGTTGCATCTAATTGTATTTAAACTTAGTCACATTTTTTTCACAGTTCTGAAAGAGTGATCATTCAAAGCCAATTGCTCACAATTGAATGTTACTTTTGTTACTGATTAAAAACTTACTATGCCCAAGATTAAATTCTTACAACATTTCTTTGTTTTAATTATTCTCATTTCTGTTGTTGAGCTACATGCACAGAATAGTGTTAAACCGAAATTCAGTACCCCTAATATCTATGCAGGAATAGAAGTAGGATCAAAGGGTATTAAAATGAGTATTCTTGAGTTGAAAAGAAATCCCGAAACTGGTAATACATACCAGGTATTAAAGGATACTACTGTGAATACAGATTTTATTTCATTTACACAGCCAACTTTTGATGCTACATTAAATGGTTTTACAGGGTTATTCAATGCTGCATTAAGCAGTTTTCAAATCCCAAGTAAACGCATTTTTACAGTTATAAGCAGTGGTGTTAAAATTCAGGCTGATAAAGATTCTAAACAGGATTGGATACAAAATTTAATTAAATCGTTTAAAGATAAAATAAAGGAGCCTGAACGTAAAGTTGAAGTTGTAAGTGTAATGGATGAAGCCCGTTTATCACACCTGGGTATTGTTCCGGAAAAAAGA
>DAIOWB010000216.1:0-4918 GCA_036758725.1 Lacibacter sp. | reverse complement strand
AATATTCATCGGTCAACGCATTAATATCTGTTGGTTCTTTTACTCCACTGCTGCTACGGCTGTGTTGCAGCATTCCTTTTACAATGGCATCGGCTCTTTTGCCGTGGTGGTTTATTTTTTCTTCGTTCGATTTTATATCATTTGATATTTCTATAGCATTATTAATTTTTCCTGCTTTTAGCTCCTGCTGTAACTCATCGACTAATTCTTTATTTACTTCCGAAAAATTATTAACAAAGTTTAATGGATTCTGAATTTCATGTGCAATGCCTGCAGTAAGCTCTCCAAGGCTTGCCATTTTTTCTGATTGGATGAGTTGTGCCTGTGCAGCTTTTAATTCCGCTATTGTTTCTTCCAACATTGTTTTTTGATTAGTAATCTCTTCATTCAGTTTAGATAGTTCATTATTACGAAGTTTAATGGCTTCAGATTCTTTTTTTGATTCTTCTGCCTTATAAGAAATCTCAAGATTTAAAACTTTTTGATTGATAGTGCTTTTATGAACTTCTTCTTCAAGTTGAATATGTAATTCTAATTCTTTTAAAGCATCTTTAAACGCACCAGCCACTTTGTGATATTCATATAAGCGGAATCGTATTTTACTGCAGAGGTCGGTTGCTCTTATTTCTTCGGCAATGAATAACGCTTTATTTAATGAATTGAATAATTCAACACTGTTTTGATTTTGAAGAGAAGTTAAAAATAATAGTATTTCTGCTTCTCCTCTTTTATCACCAGTAGAATTACAAATTAATAAACTTTGTTCACAGAAAGAGGATGCTTTTTGAATGTTTCCGGTTTGTTTATATACTTCAGCAAGGTGTAATAATGCTCCAGACTGTCCTTTTTTATTTCCGGTTGTTATTGTGATTTCCAGGCTTTTCATGCAATTATTAATTGCCTCATTATAATTTTGAAGTTTGAAATAAGTAAATCCAATTTGATCTAAACTGCCAGCTTCACCCCATTGATCACCTTCTGATTGCCGTATTGTTAACCCTTGCTGAAAATATTGCAAGGCCTTTTGATACTCACCCGTTTCAAAATAGATAGATCCAATAATATGAAGATCATAAGCTTCCATTATTATAAAATCGATAGCCCTTGCTATTGAAAGACTTTGATACAGGTAATCGAGTGCCTTTTCATAATTCGCAAGCTGGCGGTAAGTAACCCCAATCTGGTAAAGGTTTGTGGTTTCGTTCTCTTCAAATTTTGTTTGGCGGCTAAGATCAAGGGCTTTAAAAATAGATTCAAGAGCCAATGAACCATTTCCTTTTGTACGATGAATGATACCAAAATATTCATTTACTACCGCTAAACCACGTAAGTTATTTTGTGTTTGAAAAATAGCTGCAGCTTCCTGTAAACATTCATTTGCTTTATCATAATCTGCCATTCTGATATAGCCAAACCCTTTTATGCGCAAGCCTTCTGCAACACCTGTGTCATAATTTATTTCACTGGAAAGTTCTACAGCTTCAGTACTTAGTTGAAAGGCTTTATTTGAATCGCTTATACGTATGTGCCATGCCAAACGGTTTAGTTCATCAATTTTTTGTAATTCACTTTCCAGGTCTTTACTGTTTTGCATATTTATTTGAAGAATTTATTTCATATAAAACTCCCATTGAATTCTATCTGGATCTTTAAATGCCACATAGAGTTTTTGTAATGTTTCATCCAGTTTTACGCCTGTGTTTTCAACCTGTGCATCAGTAAGTTCTTTTGCAAACCTGTGTAGTTCATCTTCACTTTGGCAAGTGATGGCAATATGATCTAATCCAACTTCAAAAGGACTAAATGACGAATAATTTTTATCTCTTGGGTTTGCGGGTTTAAAGGCAACGTATACACTTCCAACTGCAAATATGATGAGTTCGGGTGTATCAATTGCCAAAGTAAAACCAATAACGTTTTGATAAAAGTTTTTTGTAACATTCATATCCATACAACGAAGTGCGATATGGTGCATACCGGGTGTTTGAGGAATAATAGGCATAATAAATATATTTTGATTTTATAATTAAAAAGCTAGTTTAAAGGTAAAAGAATAATAAACCCACTTCCTTCCCCTTCTTTCGTTTCTACTTTCAACTCTCCGCCATGCGCCTTCACAATATCATAACTCAAGCTCAACCCTAAACCTGTGCCTTGTCCTGTTGGTTTGGTGGTAAAGAAGGGTTGAAATATTTTATCTAATACTTTTTGTGGAATACCGTTGCCATTATCTTTTATAAGAATCTCTACTTTATCTCCTGCTTTTTTTGTACTTACAATAACAGTTGGTTCATATACAACAACTTCAGCAGCTGTGTGAGGGTGGGCTTTCTTTTTTTCATTTACTGTATAAAAAGCATTGTTGATCAAATTCAAAATCACTCTTCCAATATCCTGTGGTATAATATTAATATTGCCAATGCTTTTATCAAAATCAGTTTTCAATGTTGCATTAAATGATTTGTCTTTTGCTTTTAATCCATGATAGGCTAATCGTAAATATTCATCGGCCAATGCATTGAGATCTGTTTGTTCCTTTGCTCCTTTTATACTTCGACTATGCTGTAACATGCCCTTTACAATGGCATCGGCTCTTTTTCCATGGTGAATAATCTTGTCTTCATTATCTATTACGTCGTTTGCAATAGCTTTTACTTCCTCTATATTTCCCAGATTAATTTCATCTTTCATTTCTATCAGCAATTCTTTATTCACCTCTGAAAAATTATTAACAAAATTCAACGGATTCTGAATTTCATGGGCAATGCCTGCGGTGAGTTCTCCCAGCGAAGCCATTTTTTCTGATTGCACCAGTTGCTCCTGTGTTAATTTAAGTTCGTTGAGTGTATTTTGAAGAGTTAAGTAAGATTGAGCATTATATAATGCAGCAGAAGTATAAGAAGCGAGGGTTTTAAGAATGTTTAAATGATAGGCTGTGTAAGCGTTTTTCTGATAGGATTGAACAGATATAAGTCCAATTACAGTATCCTTAACCATAAGAGGAAGATAGATGAGTGAATGAGGTTTTTCAGGTAATGAGCCATCTTCCATTTCTACTGAACTGAGAATAGTCATATCAATATCAGGCAGGTATTTTGAATATTCACTCTGGATATCATTTATAAAAACTTCTTTTTTATTTTCAATACACCATACAGGAAACTGATTTTTATTCTCCATGGTACGCCGGTAAGGTTGATAACGTTTCCCTTTTTCAATTGACATTCTGTATTCAATACAGTTTTCTTCTTCGTTAAAAATCCCTATACCAAATACGGTGGCATCCATCATCTCATTTACATTTGTATAAACAGTATTGAGGATGGTATCAAGATTTAGAGTAGAAGTAATATCCCTACCTATTTTACTCAATAATGAAATGCTGTTATAGGATTGTTCCAGTTCTTCGGTTTTCTTTTCCAGCTCATCATTCTTTTCTTTCATAACCACATTGGTAAGCCGGTTAATTTCAGCTTCCTGCTGTAACTTCTCCATTTCAAACTGTATAGTCTGGTACTTTTGTTTGCTTTCCTGTTCTTCTTTAAAAACCTCCGATTTATATTTATAAAAAAGTTTTAAGTGTTTTGAAAAAGATTGGATGTCTTCTTTCTTTTCAAACAATTCAGCTAAGGCTTCATGCGCTTCATAAATAACTGCTTTTGCTTTAATGTCTTCAGCAACTTTCAAAGCTTCTGTTAAATATTCATTTGCCTGTTCAGAGTTTCCCTGTTTTAATAATAATTTTCCTAAGTGTAGTAAAGAAGTTGCTTCACCTACTTTATATCCAATTTCTTTTCGCAAGGTGAGGCTTTGTAAATAATATTCTTTTGCTTCATCTAACCGGTTTTGTTTATCAAACAAATCGCCAATTCCAATTAGTGCATATCCCAGGTTTACTTTTCCTGATGACTCTTCACCTAAGCGAAGACATTCAAGATAAGTTTCATGTGCCTTATCCAGTTGTCCGTCATTCACATAAACTACTGCAATACTATCCATGATAGATGCCTGCAAATCATGTGAACCGCCTGCCTCTTTACTTAACGCCAGTGCTTTTTGAAGAAATTCAAGACCTTTTTTATTATCACCCAAAATGCCATAAATATAGCCGGCACCATTGAAGGCATAAGAAAGCGCCTGTTTGTTCCCTGCTTCTTCATTATACTTGATGCCTTTTAAAAAATAATCCAGGCTTCTGTCAAAATCACCCATGTAATAATAAATGGCACCAATAGAAACATAGGCCTGTGCTTCTCCGTTTTTGTCATCCATTTGCACAAACATATCCAGTGCCTGTAAAGAATGAGATAACGCAGTTTCAAGGTTAGAAAGATAACGATTGCTTACACCTATATTGCGAATTGCATAAGCCAATCCTTTTTTATAGTTATTTTCTTCTGCAAGACGTTTTGCTTCCAGGCTTAATTCAAGTCCGAGTTTGGGGTCTGTTATATGAACTTGCCATGCCCGGGCATTTAAATCATCAACTTTCCTGATTAATTCAACAGATGCAGATTCAGTAACAGTACTAATTTGATCCATAATTGTTTTTTAAATCATTGGTAAACTAATAATAAAAATCAGTTATTTCATCTTCTTTAGTTTGAACTTTCAAATCTTCACCATGTGCTTTTGCAATATCGTAATTTGTCTGAACCATGATTTATAAGATTTATGGGATAAATGGGATTTTAGAAACATTTCTCATAATTCCTATACATCTCAGAAATCTTAGTTCAGACAACAGGTAACTGAATGATAAACTCACTTCCTTCTCCTTCCTTCGTTTCCACTTTCAACTCTCCGCCATGTGCTTTTATAATATCATAACTCAACGATAAACCCAAACCAGTTCCCTGCCCTGTTGGTTTAGTGGTAAAGAAGGGTTGGAATATTTTATCTAATATTTTTTGAGGGA
>DAIOWB010000215.1:0-4933 GCA_036758725.1 Lacibacter sp. | reverse complement strand
GCCAGGTTTTTACTTCTTTCCAGCACTCCGTAAAAATGAAAGCCGGGATGTGTGCTGATGAATGGAGCATGAAAAACCCATCCACTCATACCAAAAGAACATATTGCTGTATTAATTGACTGCATATAATTTATTTCTTCTTTCTTTTACGGAGCTGCTTTTTATAAAATTCCATTTGTAGCAGTAGGATAAAATATTTTACATCTTTCCTTCATCTACATCTTTTATAAACTGTATCACACCAGGGAAAAAATGTTCCTGATCATCCCACATACATAAATGGCTTCCATTGGGGCATAATAAAAAACGCCCTTTCTGTACCTGTGTACTCATCCACTTCATATGTTCTGGATCCATCGTATCGTTGGTTGCGCCAACAGTTAAAGTAGGCACAGTAATATTTTTAAGATCAGTACTGCGGTCCCAATGTAATAAACGGCCTGCAACAGAAAATTCACTGGGCCCTTGCATCATTAAATAAATGGGATAGTTTACATGTTTAAAAGCTCTGTTCACAGGATCGGGCCAAACAGGTAACCGGCAAATATGTTTATTGTAATATTCTGTAGTAAGTAATCGCTGATAATTAGGATCGCTGAACATGCGTTTGGCTTCGTAATTCATTATAGAATCAACTTTATCTTTTGGCATTTGGCTATGTAGTTTTTTGCCATAGATTTCATATTGATCTATACTGCTCATCATATTTCCAATAATCAATCCTTTTAAATGCTGTTGGTATTTTAATGCATACTCCATAGCAAGTATGCCTCCCCATGAATTGCCATAGAGATAAAAATTGTCTTTGTTTAAACCCAAAGCAATACGTACCTGTTCCACTTCATCAACAAAACGTTCGGTGGTCCATAATGAACTGTCTGTTGGCTGATCACTGTAATAAGAACCCAGCTGATCGTATTCATAAAATTCAAAACCTTCATTGGGGAAAAAACTTTCAAAGGCTTCCAGGTATTCATGCGTCATTGCCGGGCCACCATGTAATAACAAAACTTTTATGCGAGGATTATTTCCAAACCGTTTGGTCCATACTTTAAACGTTCCAACAGGAGTTTTAACAGGAATCATTTTTATACCAGCTGTTTTTACTGAACTGTCTGTGTAATGAAAATATTCTGCTACAGATACAGAGCCACCTGTTTGTTTATGATTTGTACAACTGAAAAAGAAAGCAACAGAAACAAAAAGTAAAATATATTTCATACCAGTAGTTTTTAAATTAAAATCTCAGTATAAACCTTACGGGTTTTTGCAGAGGGTTACAAATTAATTAATGAATCAAAAAACCTGTGAGGTTTCGTAATAAACCTGTGAGGTTTTGAAAAGAAAAGGTAATAATTTAAAATTGGATGATCATAACAAGGATGTTTTTAATCGTTGAATGAAGTATCAACTGCTCAGGGGCTGCGTTGCCTGGAGGGTTTAGTGGCGCCACAAGCGCTACCAAAGCCCGGAAGGGAACGAACCACAGCCAAATTAACTTCTATTGCTTACAGCCCCCAAGGCTTATTTTTCTTACCTTCGTGCCCTTAATTTTCATGGCTATGAGTTCTTTGCGTGAACAATTGGATTTGAACCGCTTGCCAAAGCACATTGCCATTATCATGGACGGCAATGGCCGATGGGCAAAAGAACAGGGACAGGATCGCTTATACGGTCATTTTCATGGAGTGGAAAGTGTGCGGAATATTGTGGAAGGTTGTGCAGAATTGGGTGTAAAATATTTAACCCTTTATGCATTTAGTACTGAGAACTGGGACAGGCCCATTGAAGAGGTAACGGGTTTAATGGAATTGCTGGTAGATACCATTCGTAAAGAAACGTCGATCCTTAATAAAAACAACATCAGGCTTCATGTAATTGGCGATACAAACATGCTGCCCGATTATGCAAGAAAACAATTGCAGGAGAGTTTGGATGAATTGAAAGATAACAAAGGCCTTAATCTGATAATGGCATTGAGTTACAGCAGCCGGTGGGAAATTGTAAATGCTATTAAAAATATTGCGGCTGATGTAAAAAGTGGTAAGCTGGAGCCTTTTGAAATAGACCAGGATACCATCAAAGATTATTTAACAACCAGGGAGTTTCCTGATCCGGAGTTGATGATAAGAACCAGTGGCGAATACAGGATCAGCAACTTTTTGTTATACCAGCTGGCTTATGCGGAATTGTATTTTACCAATGTTCGCTGGCCCGATTTCAGGAAGGAGAATTTATATGAAGCGATCCTTGATTTTCAGAACAGGGAACGCAGGTTTGGCAAAACCGGAGAACAAGTGAAAACCGATAAACCTGTAACACAATCTTAAGATCACTGTTAAGGCAGTGATTTTAACAAAGAGTTTCAGCAAAAGCGTTTATTTTGCCGCCCGGCTGTTAGAGCATGAGCGGCTTTTTTATAACTCAACTTACAACTTAACGTAACCGATCATTGATGCGTGTGAATAGAAAATTACTACTGCTTTTACTTGTTTGCTTAGGCTTTCAAATAAATCTATGGGCTCAAACCCCCGACACTATACCTCCTGTTTCAGTAGATCCTGAACTGGAAGCGATTATTAATTCAAAAGTTCCAAAAGAATACATCATTGCCGGTATTACGGTGAGTGGTTCAAAAACCTTTGATTCTGCTTTATTGGTTTCAATTGCCGGTATTTCAATTGGCGATAAAGTGTTTTTGCCGGGTGGCGACTTGTTCAGCAAAGCTATTGCCAACATCTGGCGTCAGCAATATTTTGATGATGTTACCATTTTTATTACCAGGGTAGATGTAAAAGACATTTACATTGAGATTAATGTAAGAGAAAGGGCACGTTTAGGTAATTACTTTTTTAAAGGCGTAAAGAAAGGGGAACAGGATGATTTAAAAGAGAAGATTGGTTTATCTCCAAATAAAGTAATTACAGAAAACTTACGACGCACCAGTATTGAGCATATTGAAAAATATTATATAGACAAAGGGTATCGTAAAATTGATATAAACATTACGGAGAGTAAAAATCCTGTGAATCCCAATTTTGTTGATTTAACTTTTAATGTAGACAAAGGGAAAAAAGTAAAGGTTGATGAAGTTTACTTTTCAGGAAACGAAAAAGTTTCTGATTTAAAGCTGAAGAAAAAATTAAAAGGCACCAAAGAATCAATGCGGTTTTCTTTACATCCATCAAAAGAATCGCCGCTTTATGGAACTAAAGACACAACTACGTTTAAAGAATTTATTCGTGAAAGGGGCTTTTTATCACTCAGTAAAACGAGAGATTATTTAGAGCCGTGGTTGCGTTTCAGGTTTGCTTCTTCTAAATTCAATCAGAAAAAATATATTGAAGACAAAGAAAAAATTCTTGATTACTATAATGAACTTGGTTACCGTGATGCTATTATAGAAAAAGATACCAGTTATTACAATAAGAAAGGAAACCTGGTGGTAGAAGTAAAAGTACAGGAAGGCAACCAGTATCATTTTGGAAATATTACATGGAGAGGAAACACCAAATACAGTGATTCATTATTAACCTCCATACTGGGAATAAAGAAAGGGGAAACCTATAATCTTGAAACACTCAATAAAAAATTGGGTAAACAATTATCATCAGAAGGTGGCGACATCAGCGGATTGTATATGGATGATGGTTATTTATTTTTCAGGATAGAACCTATAGAAACCAGTGTTTATAACGACACTATAGATTACGAAATACGTTTGGCCGAAGGCCCGCAGGCAACCATCCGTTCAGTAAATATTTACGGGAATGATAAAACAAAAGAACATGTTATTCGTCGTGAGTTGAGAACAGTACCCGGTGAAAAATTCAGCCGTAGTGATATCATTCGTTCTATCCGTGAATTATCTGCATTAAATTATTTCAACCAGGAAAAAATAAATCCCAACCCTGTTCCCAATCCTGATGATGGAACAGTTGACATCAATTATACGCTTGAAGAAAAATCAAGTGATCAGTTGGAATTAAGTGCCGGCTGGGGTGGTTATATTGGATTAACCGGAACATTGGGAATTACATTTAATAATTTTTCAACAAAAAATATTTTTAAGAAAGAAGCATGGAAGCCATTGCCCAGTGGTGATGGGCAACGCTTATCTCTTCGTGTACAATCAAATGGCCCGTCTTTCAGTTCACAAAACTTTTCGTTTACGGAGCCTTGGTTGGGAGGAAAAAAACGAAACAACTTTACAGTAAGTTTGTTCCGTACAAAATTGGCCAACTCTTTTGATCCTTTAACCGGGTTTCCCACACGTAAAAAAAGTAATGATCAGTTCTTACGTACTATGGGTGCAAGTATTTCATTGGGTAAACAATTAAAATGGCCCGATGATTATTTTAACCTCATAACCTCTGTAAATTTTACCCAGTATAAATTAAAGAAATATCCCATTTTCCCAGAGCTGGATAGTGGAACATCAAACAACCTGAATATTAAAATTCAGGTGGTACGTTCCAGTGTAGATCAACCCACATTTCCAAGATCGGGTTCAAGCTTTTCTTTGTCAGCAACATTTACACCACCATGGTCTTTGTTCAGAGATGCATCTTTATATAATAACCCGGCAGAAAGATACAGGTTGGTTGAATATCATAAATGGCGTTTGAATTATGAGTGGTATGTTCCAATTGGAAAACCAGGTGGTGCAGAAAAAAACCGACAGTTTGTTTTAAAAGCAGCAGCCAAGTTTGGATTTGTTGGAAGATATAATAATTCATTACCTATTACTCCGTTTGAACGTTTCCAGGTGGGTGATGCAGGTATGCAGAATAATTTTGGCATAATAGGCTTTGATATTGTTGCACACAGAGGATATCCGGTATATGATAATTCAAATCCAAAAATTAATAACCCCAACCAAACATCGGCCAACCAGTTCTTTACCATCTTTAACAAGTATAGTTTGGAAATG
>DAIOWB010000214.1:0-4940 GCA_036758725.1 Lacibacter sp. | reverse complement strand
TTTACTGTGCGGTTAAAAATATCAACAAAACGTTTGGTGTCTTCTTTATATGCATAACAACTCATACTGGGTTCATCAACCGTTATCTCGGTACAACCTGCAGCAACTAATGCTTCCAGTTCTTTACTTATAATGGGAAGTAATGCTTCGGTGATGGCAAATCGGTCCTTGTATTTATCGTTCGGTAATAATCTTCCGCTTAATGTATACGGGCCGGGAATGCTTGCTTTTAATACAGGACCAGCCGGCGCTAATTTCTTCAAACGCATAAATTCTGCAACAGCACCTAATCCATTTGGAGCAAGTAAATCACCAATAATATTATTTTTTCCCCGCTGGTCATGTGCAGGCGGGCCAAATTTTCTGGTTTCGGTTTCATTGTTTTCAATTCCTTTTATAAATCCATAAAAAGATAAATTGAAATCCAACCTTGTTTGTTCACCATCGGTAATTACATCAAGGCCGGCAGTGGTTTGGTCATAAATGGCCACTATCACTGCATCTTCTATCATTTCTTCAATATCGGCTTTGCCAAACTTATTCATGTTTTGCGATGCAAACTCTAACCAGCCCGGAAAAGGATAGCTGCCTACAACTGTTGTACGAATGGGAATTTTTTGCATATAATTTTTATTTGCCCAAAGGCGGTTTTACCAACATGGTATCTGTAGCCAATGATTCAACTTTATACCCTCCTGTATCAATTGCTACAGTTGGAAAAATTGTTTTAAGACCCTGGTAATCTTTGCCAGTAACATTGGTTCTATATAAAAATATTTGTTTAAGATTGATTAATCCTTTTAACTGCATTAATCCACTCATTGATGTATTTGTACCTGTAATATTAAGATATTGTAACTGAGCCAACGCTCTTAATGGTTTTATCCCTTTGTCGGTAATACTGGTATTCTCCAAGTATAATTTTGTAAGATTAGTAAGTTTTGAAATAGTACTCATTCCTGAATCTGAAATTTTTGTGTTACCCAGCTTTAACCAGATTAATTGATCTTTTAATGGTTCTAATAACTGTAAATCTTTATCAGTAAAAATAGCAGTAATAAAATTAGCAGATAAATAATTACTGTTTTGTGCAACGGGAATTACAACAACACCTAAGGCTTTTAATTTTTGTACTGCAAAAGCATCTGCCCTTTTTACTGGCTTTCCGGGAATATCCGCAATTATATTTTCCTCTTTTGCACTTGCAGTTTGCAAAGCAAGTAGTGCTGGTTTAATATTTTCAACTTGCTGAAATTCTTTTATTTTTTTATTAAAATCTACACCGCTATTGACCCACCAATGAATTAAATCAATATTATATTGTGATAATTGAGGTTTTTCTTTTGGTGGCATATGGTCATCATTTTCCTTTGGCAACAAAATTCTTTTTATCAATTCGCTTTCATCTGCCTTGCCTGCCAGGACTATAACGCCGTCTTTACCGCCTTTTAAAATAAAATTTGGTTCATCTAATCTTAATTTTCCCTTTTGTTTGTTTTCGCCGTGACAACTATAACATCTGGCCTGAAAAATTGGTTTGATAACGTCGTTATATAAAATAGCTTCCTGCACGTTGGCAATAGGTTTAATTTGAATATTTGAAATAGAATTTTTATATAACCCTTTAGTAAGATACCCGGAACCATGCGTTAATGATCCGCCCAAATGCCCAGTGATAATAATTAATATTCCTAAGAACAACATTATCCATTTAAGAAATAATTTTTTTTTCTTGTAAAAATAATAAGCAATTATTGAAATGAGTGCTGTAGCAATACCCAGCCATTGGTGTTTTGAAATCAATTGCTCATCATAATCGCCGGTATTTGATAATAAATACCCGGTAATACAGGAAAGTACAGCACTTATCATTCCTAAAATCAAACTAAGGCCAATGGCAACATGAAGTGATTTATACTTTTCTTTTTCAACTAATATCTGAAAGCATATTGCAATCAATAAAATACCAATTGGAAGATGTACCAATACAGGATGAAAATGGCCAATAAATTCTGTAATGCTTAAAATCATGAATACCGCTTTCTTAATAATTGTAACATGTGAAGGTTAATTGCCCATTGGTCGCTTACGGTTTGTAAGGTGTAGGGGAGTGTGTGCATATACATGGGTGGACCGAACTCTGTTAAGAAAGTCATTCGTTCCCCATTTGCTTTTTTTCTTTGTACTACTTTATCCCACCACTCAAAATGTTGTTTTACGGCGTAATCCCATTCGGGTGCACGGGGGTCGTTTACCTGCGGGCCCTCTTCGTAACCAATTCTTGCATGTATATGGTCGGTTCTTTCAATAGCCAGGTTCACGGTTTCTTTCTGGTCGCCCAGTAAACTTTCATGCACATTGCACCAATGAGAAATATCCAGCGTTAATCTTAACTCAGGAGTTTTTTCTATAAACTGCCTTGTGATATGTGCTGCAAATAATATACGGCTGCGGTGTGTTTCATGTAAAATTTTTATGCCGGTTTCATTTGATAAGTTTGTTGTAAAATCTATAAACTTTTTATTTTGTTCAAAACTATAATGGTCTCTTGCTGAATGGCAATTAATATATAAAGGTTTTTGAATGGTTTGTTTGACTGCAGCGTTTACCATTTTTTTAAAGTTTACCAAATGTTCATCTGGATTATTGCCCCAGGCGCCACATAAAAATCCAACATCGAGGTTATGTTTTTTTAATGCGGCAAATAATGCATCCCTATCTTTGGCATCTTCCGGCCAGCTTGTTTCCATTCCATCATATCCGGCTTTTTTTATTTTTTCGCAAAAGGCATCACGGCTTCCTTCAAATCCCCAATCGGTATTGAATATTTTTAATTCGTAATTTTTATTGGTTGGAAAATTTGGTTTTGCTGTTGATGCAAAACTTTCTAATGATGATAAGAATAAACCAGCAGAGCCGGCAGCAGTTGTTTTGATAAAATTCCTTCTGTTATGTTGCATATTTTCTTTTATCGAATTTATCATACTGTTGAACGGAGCGTCGCCAATGTCGATGCCATGAAAAACTGAAGCTGGTAACCAAAAAAACCTCACCCCTAACCCCTCTCCAAAGGAGAGCGGAAAAGTTCTATCCAATAATTTCCGTTATCACTCTTCCACTCACATCAGTCAATCTAAATGGCCTTCCCTGAAACTGGTACGTAAATTTTTCATGATTGAACCCTAACTGATTTAATATTGTTGCTTGAATATCGAATGCCGTTGTTTTACCGCTGATGGAACTGTAACCAATTTCATCTGTCTCGCCAAAGCTGCCACCTTTTTTTATTCCTCCACCGGCCATCCAAATGGTAAAGGCTTCTGTGTGATGGTCTCTTCCTTTAAAAGGAACAGCTTTGCCAGCACGGTTTTCCTGCATTGGTGTTCTTCCAAACTCACCGCCCCAAATAACCAAAGTTTCATCTAACAATCCTCTCTGTTTTAAATCGAGTATCAATGCCGTCATGGCTTTATCAACGCTGCGGCATTTATTAATATGGCCAATATCTATAGCAAGGTTTGCATCGGTGCCATGTGCATCCCAACCCCAATCAAACAATTGAACAAATCGAACTCCCTTCTCCACTAGCTTTCTTGCAAGCAATATATTATTTGCAAAACTTTCTTTACCTGGTTTGGTGCCATACATGTCATGAATGTATTGCGGCTCATCGGCAATATTCATAACTCCCGGAACAGAAATCTGCATTTTATACGCCATCTCATATTGCGATATGCGGCTTAAAATTTCAGGGTCTTTAAATTCATTATACTCTTGCTGATTTATTTCGTTGATAGTATTGATACTTGCTTTGCGCAAATCTCTGTTGATACCTTCTGGGTCTTTGATAAATAAGACGGGGTCGCCTTCACTCCGGCACTGCACACCCTGATAAACGCTTGGCAAAAAACCATTGCCCCAAACACTTTTACCACTGTCGGGATTTCTTCCACCAGATGTTAGCACCACATAGCCTGGAAGATTTTGATTCTCTGTTCCCAATCCATATGTAACCCATGCACCCATGGCCGGCCTTCCTAATCTTGGTGAACCGGTATGCATTAATAATTGTGCCGGTGCATGATTGAACTGGTCGGTGGTTACTGCTTTTAAAAAACTTACTTCATCAACAATGTTTGCAAAATGCGGAAGATAATCACTTACCCATGCACCACATTCTCCATGCTGCATAAACTTTGATTGTGGCCCCAGCATTTTTGGTACGCCACGTATGAATGCAAATTTTTTTCCTTCTAATAAACTTTGCGGACAATCCTGCCCGTTCATCTTCATCAACTCCGGTTTGTAATCAAACAACTCTAATTGTGAAGGTGCACCTGCCATATGTAAATAAATAACCGATTTTGCTTTGCCCGGAAACATCGGCATCCTTGGCAGTAAAGGATTTGCCGGGTCGAAAACAATATTGTTTGTGACAGAAGATGAATTTCCCCAATTGCAACTGCCTAATAAGTTTGCCAGTGCCAAACCGCCAAAACCAAAAGACGCTTCTTTTAAAAAATGCCTTCTTGTATAAAACCGGGTAGCCTCTGCTTGCGATTGTTTTAATAATTTATGATGTTTACTCATTTGTAATAAACTTTTAGTTCTTTGTTACAAATTCATCCAGATTAAAAATACTGTTAACAACGAGTGTTAATGCTGCAGCCTCTGGTTTTTTAATATCATTTTTTGCCAGCATCTTTTCGTTCTCTTCTTTGTTCTTATTATATTTTATCAAAGCCGTATCAAATAATTTTTTTAATGCGGCAAATGTTTTTTCATCAGCATTATGCAACATTGCTTTGGAATAAGCTGTTTTTATTATTTCATCAATTGTTTTTGTTGGATTTTCTTTTAATAGTTTAACAGCAAAATAATTGGATGCTTCTAAATACACAGAATCATTTAATATAACCAATGCTTGTAATGGAGTATTT
>DAIOWB010000213.1:0-5133 GCA_036758725.1 Lacibacter sp. | reverse complement strand
AGTGATCTGTTAATGAAAGCTTCTTAGTTTTACAATTCAAATGAACTGGAAATACTATAACCCCTTTCAGAATTTATTTACTTACGCAACTGTACTCTTTTTACTCACAGGTTGCATGCTTCTTTACTTTTCAAACAGGGAGTCTGTTTTTCTTTACCTAAATAATCAGCATACATACTTTGCCGATGTTGTTTTAAAATACCTAACTCATATTGGAGATGGATTATTTATGATTGCGGCAGCCATTTTTGTTTTTTTTATCGGTAAGCGGAAACTTGCTTTATTATTAATCTCAGCATTTTTAGTTTCAGGTCTTTTTGTACAGGTGTTAAAAAGGGTAAATGAAAAACCAAGACCGGGATTGTTTTTCAAAAACCCCTTGCAGGTTCATAAAGTGGATGGTGAAATTTTGAAGGGGAATAACAGTTTTCCCAGCGGCCATACTACAACAGCATTTGCCATGTTTAGTTTATTGGCATTTTCAACAAGAAAAAAAGATCTGCAATTACTGTATTTCTTATCTGCTTTATTAATTGGTTATTCCCGTATTTATCTTGGACAGCATTTTTTTGAAGATGTATTGGCAGGTGCTGCAATTGGATTTTTTACTTCATTTGTTCTAATGTGGTTGTTCCGTAATAAAGAATGGGAGTGATTTTTAACGGAAGATGACGGTACCCAGCCCTTTGGTTAATTGCATTTCCATTTGTTTCAGGTGCTGATGTGTTTTTAATAATGTAAGTTGTTCATCAGATGAATGAGGTTTCTCCAGGTCTTGCTGATTTTCATCCATCATTCTTTTAATCTTTCTCAACTTAAGATAAGTTAGAACCGATTCAACCTCGACTTTAAATGTTTCTTCCCTGGTTGCAAATGGTTTTTCATAAATTCTTATCCAGTTAGGACTTAGTTCATCGCTGAAATCAGCCAGTGAAACAACTGTTTTGCTGATGATCTGATCTTCATAAAATAAAAAACTTTTTGTTGTTGGTTCAAGACCATCGCTAAGCCATTGCTGATATAATTCAACAATTTTTTTCAACTCAGGTTGTTCTATCATTTCCCACTCTTCTGCTTCTGCTAAAATATATTGTGCAGCAGTTTGTGTTTCATCCCATGGAAATAAACCAAAATCGAGCAGGCATCTGATCAAAGCTCTTTCGTGCTGCTCATCTGTATTGAGCAATTGAAACGAAGCATCTTCTGTGCTTTCGCTTGTTGGTTGATCTTTTGATAAGTCTTCTGCAGTTGGTAATTTCTGTTCAAACTTTGTAACCCGTTCTCTGATGAATTTATTCACCAGTGCATGCAAACCGGTTTCATCAATCTTTAATATTTCTGCACTTTTATGAATATAATCCTGTTGGCGTGTAAAGTCTTCAACTTTATTTATACGACTGATACTTTCTGCAATCGTATTTACAGCGGCTGATTTTTTTGATGAATCGTTCCCGGCATCTTTCAGCATCACTTCCAACTGAAAAAGGATGACATCTTTTTTATTTTCTTTTATAAACTCTGTAAATGCTGATGCCCCTATTTTATTTACATAACTATCCGGATCTTCTTTATCTGGTATTAAAACCAAATGCACATTTAAACCTTCTTCTAACGCAAGGTCTAAACCACGCATAGCTGCTTTTACACCGGCCGCATCGCCATCGTACAGGATGGTTAAATTGTTGCTGTATTTTTTTATTAAACGTAACTGATCAGGTGTTAAAGAAGTGCCACCGCTAGCAACTACATTTTCAATACCTGCCTGGTGTAATGAAATAACATCGGTATAACCTTCAACCAACAGGCATTCATCATTTTTATCAATAGCCTGTCGTGCAAAATAAGTTCCGTAAAGAATTTTGCTTTTTATGTAAACTTCATTCTCAGGTGTATTAATATACTTGGGTGCGTTTTCTTTTTTGCCAATAATGCGGGCACCAAAACCAATTACTTTTCCGGTGTTGTTATGTACAGGAAAAATAATGCGTTCCCGATAGTTATCAATCAACTCACCATTACGTTCAAGTACAAGTCCTGTTTTTGGAAGCAACTCCGGGTTATAATGATTTTGAATGGCTGCATTTGCAAAAGCATCTTTTTGCTGTGGTGAATAACCTAATTGAAATTTATGAATGATATCTTCCCTGAAACCTCTTTCTTTTAAATAACTTAATGCAACAGCTTTGCCTTCTTCTGTTTCAAATAATTGTTCTGCAAAAAACTTTTGAGCAAATGAATTGATTATAAAAAGACTGTCGGATGTTTGACGCAGTTGTAAAACTTCAGGACTTGAATAAGTTTCTTCAATGGTCACATTATATTTTGCTGCTAAATAACGCAACGCATCAACATAACTGTATTTTTCATGCTCCATTAAAAAGCTTACTGCATTCCCTGTGCGGCCACATCCAAAACATTTATAAATTTCTTTTGTAGGCGAAACTGTAAATGAGGGACTCTTCTCGTTATGAAACGGGCAAAGGCCCATGTAATTGGCACCTCTTTTTTTCAATTTTACAAAACCGCCCACAATTTCAATAATATCAATGCGGCTGAGAATTTGTTGTATGGTATCCTGTGTAATCAAGACGGGCAAATTACGAAGAAAACTGCTGTAGTTGGTAGCCGGTAGTCTTTAGTCGGTAGTCAGAGCGACCGTTGTTAACAGTGAGCACGAACCTTCAGCGACTTACTTCCGACTACCGTCTAACGACTTACGGACTATTTCCTTACTTTTGCACCCATTATGACATTGGAAAAATTAAATGATTTAAGGGAACGTATACTTGTCCTGAGGAGGTTTCTTTGACGTTGAGAACCGACTATATAAAATCACAGAAGACAAACAACTCTCTCTAAGTCCCGGTTTCTGGGACGATAATAAGCGGGCAACCGAAATTCTAAAAGAGATTAAGAACAACGAGTATTGGGTAAAGCTTTACGACGATACCAATTCGGCTGTTGAAGACTTTGCTGTACTTTTTGAATTCTGGAAATCGGGTGATGCTACAGAAGAAGAAACCAAGGAGGCTTATGATAAAGCTATTGCTGCCATTGAAGATGCAGAGTTTAAAAGCACACTCAATCAACCTGAAGATGAATTAAATGCTGTGTTACAAATAAACAGTGGTGCCGGTGGAACTGAAAGCCAGGACTGGGCACAAATTCTTGCCCGCATGTACCGCATGTATGGAGAAAAGCAAGGTTGGAAAGTAACTGAACTTGATTGGCAGGATGGCGATGGCGCAGGAATTAAAACCTGTACATTTCAATTTGACGGTCCATTTGCTTATGGCTTTTTAAAAGCTGAAAGCGGAGTTCATCGTTTGGTTCGTATTTCACCGTTTGATAGTAATGCAAGAAGACATACTTCATTTGCCAGCATTTATGTATATCCTTTGGTTGATGATACCATTACGATAGATATAAAACCAGCTGATGTAAAAATGGAAACATCGAGAAGTGGTGGAGCTGGCGGACAGAATGTAAATAAGGTTGAAACAAAAGTACAGTTAACACATATTCCAACAGGTATTGTAGTTGTTTGCCAGCAAGACAGAAGTCAGCTTGGGAACAGAGAACTTGCTATGCAAATGTTACGCAGCCGTTTATATGAAGAAGAACTTCGTAAGCGTAATGAATTGAAAGATGCTACCAATGCAAAAAAGAAAAAGATAGAGTGGGGAAGCCAGATACGCAGTTATGTTTTTCATCCATATAAAATGATTAAAGATCACCGCACAGATTTTGAAGTAGGAAATGTTGGCCCGGTAATGGATGGTGAATTGGATGGATTTATTAAAGCGTATTTAATGAGTGAGAAAGAAGCAGAAGCAAAATAATTTGATTTGGAAATTTGATAATTTGTTGATTTGAAGATGAGTGGCAGAATGATTGATTGGTCAACCGCACATTTCCAAATTGACACATCAACAAATTCAAATCTATGCAGGGAAATAAAGAAAAAAACCTGATTGTAGAATTCACATTCAATTTTGCTATAAGAGTTATTCAATATGTTGAGTTACTTGAGGGAGCTAAGAAATATGTAATTGCAAGACAATTATTAAAATCAGGAACCAGTATTGGAGCAAATGTGAGGGAAGCTCAAAATGCGGAAAGTAAGGTTGATTTTATTCACAAAATGAAGATTGCCGCTAAAGAGGCCGACGAAACCGAATACTGGTTGTTACTTTGCAGTAAGGTTGAGCAATATCCGGATTGCACAGAATTACTGAATAATATTTCATCCATTATAAAAATTTTATCGAAGATCATCTCATCATCAAAGGCAAAAGCAAATTGACAAATCTTCAAATTATCAAATCTCCAAATTTTTCATTATGAATCTAGGTTATTTCAATTATCCGATGCCGGTGAATGAACCGGTTTTAAACTATGCACCAGGCAGTGCAGAGAAAAAAAGATTAAAAGAAGTATTGGCAGAATTAAAAAGTACTGAGGCAGACATACCCATGTACATTGGCAATAAAGAAGTGCGTACAAATAATAAAGTAGCTATCCACCCGCCACATGAATTAAAGCATGTGTTAGGTTATTTTCATGCCGGAGAAGAAAAGCATGTATACCAGGCTATTGAAGCAGCCATGGATGCAAAGGAAAGCTGGAGCAACATGAGTTGGGAAAGCCGAGCAAATATTTTTTTAAGAGCTGCTGATTTAATGGCTACCAAGTATCGCCCTTACATGAACGGAACAACCATGTTAGGACAAAGTAAAAGTGTTTACCAGGCAGAAATTGACAGTGCCTGTGAGATTATTGATTTCCTTCGTTTCAATGTTCATTTCTTAAGTGACATTTATCGTCAGCAACCTATCAGCGGTCCGGGTATGCACAACAGAATGGAATATCGTCCTTTGGAAGGATTTGTATTAGCGGTTACTCCTTTCAACTTTACTGCAATAGCCGGTAATCTTCCTACCAGTGCAGCCATGTGTGGAAATGTAGTTATATGGAAATGTGCAAATACACAAGCTTATTCTGCACAAATGATTATGCGGATTTTAAAAGAAGCAGGATTACCTGATGGTGTAATTAATCTTGTTTTTGTAAGTGGGCCAACTATTGGAAAAGTATGTTTTAACCATAAAGATTTTGCTGGGGTTCATTTCA